>NJBL01000033.1 GCA_005223145.1 bacterium (candidate division B38) B3_B38
GAGGATTCCCCAATATCAAAACATTTTTACCATTCTCTATTTTTTTCTTTATAAGCTTGTCTTCATCCTTTCTTTGATAATAGTATTCATTAAAACCATGTATTGATAATCCTCTTAGTCCTAAAACATCATATGGTTTTAATGACGACGATTTTTTGCAGATAATCTCATAGTATCCTTTGAGTTTTCTATGTTGATTATAAAGGAATCCAATTAGCGCTATGGGAATCACTATTAGGATTGCTATGAGTGCTAACATAAAGTATAACCTCCTGTGCTTAAATCAGAATTTATTATAATGTAAATATATCATATACTATTCATGAAAATAAAGGCTTATTTTATGAAAATTGAGACTTTAAGAGCTTATTTGCCCGATCTGCGCAAATTTCCTCTGATGAGTAAAAGGCTCTTGTAATTTCCAAAAATGTAATATAATTAATAAAGCATAGAAAGTTATTACATTAGATATTTTTATCAATGGTAATTTTTTTCATTATAAGGGGATAAGAGCCATGAAAAGGGTAATTTTCTCTCTCACATTAGTGCTTTTATGTGCCTCGCTGGTATGGGGGCAGGGGTCGGTTCCCTTTGGGGAGTATTTTGAGGAGAAGACCCTGCGCATAGACTTCTACCACACCGGCACCAAGACCGAGGACATCATCAGCCTGGACGCCATCTATGAGGAGCCCATCTGGGCGGGCAGCCTGACCGAGCTCATAGACACCACCAATCTCGGCAAGCACCTGGTCCGGGTGTTCGACTTGGCGACCAACCAGCTCATCTACTCCCGCGGCTTCTGCAGCCTGTTTGCCGAATGGCAGACCACCGACGAGGCGGCAAGGGGCTTTCGCCGCACCTTCCACGAGTCGGTGCTCATACCCTATCCCCGGGCGCCGGTGCAGGTGGTCATCGCCAGCAGGGACCGGGAGAACCTCTTCCGCGAGGTGTTCACCATGGCCATTGACCCTGCTTCTTATCACATAAAGCGGATTCAGCGGCAGCAGGGGCGCAAGGCGACCGCGGTGGAGCACAACGGTCCCCCCTCGGTGAAGTATGACCTCCTGTTCCTCGGCGACGGCTACCGGGCAGAGGATAGCGAGAAGTTCCGCAGCGATGTTGCCCGCTATGTCGAGCACCTCTTCTCCCTTTCCCCCTACAAGGAGAGGAGGCAGGACTTCAACCTGTGGTCGGTAGAGGTCATCTCCGCCGAGTCCGGCATCAGCCAGCCGAGGCAAGGGGTGTACCGCGATACCGCCCTCGGCTGCTCGTTCAACGCCTTTGACCTCCCCCGCTATGTGCTGACGCTCGACAACCGCGCCATGCGGGATATCGCCTCCATCGCCCCCTACGATGGGATAATCATCCTGGTCAACTCCGAACGATACGGGGGCGGGGGCATCTTCCGCCTCTACGCCATCTCCACCGTGGACCACGCCGATTCCCCGCATGTGGTGGTGCACGAGCTGGGTCACGCCCTGGCCGGGCTGGGGGATGAGTATTATCAGTCCGAGGTCGCCTACAGCGAGTTCTACCCCCCGGATGTCGAGCCCTGGGAGCCGAACATCACCATCTGCCAGGAGAGGAAGATGCTCAAATGGCGGGATTTGGTGGATAGGCTGACTCCCATCCCCACCCCGGAGAAGCAGGAGTTTGTGGATGCGGTGGGATGCTTTGAGGGGGCGGGCTACGCCGCCAAGGGTCTGTTCCGACCGGCGATGCGCTGCATAATGTTCTCCAAGAAATCCACCGCTTTCTGCCCGGTATGTCGGCGGGCAATAGAGCGGATTATTGACCTTTATTCCAGGTGATTCTGAGAGCGGGCGGGTCTATTCATCCCCGGCGAGTAGCCGGCGCAGGCTGGCGGCATTTTTCACCGCATACGCCTGGTAATCGTTGTTGAAGTAGATAAAGCAATCCTCGGCAGGGAGCCCTTTTATCGTCTCCGCCCATTGAGCCAGCTCCGAGTCGCTGTAATGGTAGCGATACCAGGAATCAATCCCGTGAAATCTGATGTAAGCGGTGGCGGAGGTGGTGATGGCATCCGACGGGAGGCGGGGGGCAGATACGATGCAGAAGGCGGTCTGGTGTTCTTTCATCAGTTGGTACACCTCCTCCGCATACCAGCTTGTATGGCGGAACTCAATCACATTGGCGAAGCTCCGGGGCAATTGCCGAAGGAAACCCTGCAGCAGCTCCAGGTTTATTTTCAAAGAAGGGGGGACCTGCCACAGCACGCACCCCAGCTTATCCTCCAGGTTCTCGGCTAAGCGGTAAAAGCCCTTTACCAGCTCCTCGGTATTTTTCAATTTTTTAATATGCGATATGAGCCTGCTCCCCTTCAGGCTGAACTTGAAGGTGGGGGGTGTCTGCTGATACCAGCCCTTCAGCAGCTTTACGGAGGGGAGGCGGTAGAAGGTCATATTGACCTCCACGGTGCTGAAGTGCTGGGTGAAGTAATCCAGCCAGCCTCCTCGCTCCAGCTCCGATGGGTAGAATCTCCCCTTCCAGTGGTTATAGCTCCAGCCCGAAGTGCCTACATGATACATGGTTACCCTTCGCCGCCGGTCATAATCAGGCGAGCAACCTCGTTGGTGCAGGAGGGGATTTTTTCCCGCCGGATGTTCCCTTTAAGTCTCTCTATTTCATTGGGGGAGTCTATGAGCTTCTGCAGCAGAGGAACGAACGCTTCCCCTTTTTTCAGGGTGTATCCTATTCCCTTTTCTCGTACATAATCAATGTTATGGAGCTCCTGCCGGGCCGGAGTGCCGGTGATGATTACCGGCAGCTCTTTGGTCATCGCCTCCATAAGCGTGGTGGGACCCGGTTTGGTGACCACCACATCGGAGACGCTCATCAGCTCATGAACCTTATCGGTGTAGCCGAAGACCACCATGCGGGTATCGGTTTGCTGCTGAAGTTCCTGCAGCTCGCTGCGGAGCCTGGCATTTCGACCGGCGATGACAATGAGCTGGGTATTCAGGTTGCCCTCCACCAATCCTTTAACTATCTGATAGGTATAGTCGACCCCTTCCCCTCCACCCATTATCAGCGTGGTGAAGCAGTCCCCCTTCAGACCCAGCCTCTCTCTTACTCGCTGGGGCTGGATGTCATCCTGAAACCTCGGTTTGACGGGAAATCCCCACTGCTTAACCTTGCTGGGTGGAACCCCACATTGGACAATTTTCTTTTTCGCCTCGGCGGTGGGCACGATGGTGAGGTCTGCCCGGGGCTCGGCCCAGCTTCGATGAACATCAAACAGGTCCAGCTCAAACATCACTTTAAACACCCTGTCAGCGAGGTTAAGCTCCTCCACAGCGTCCAGTACGAGGCGATTGCACAGAGCATAGGTGGAGAGAATAACATCCGGTTTTATCTGTTCAATAAAGGGAACTATCTTGCCTATCATAAATGGATAAATGAAGACCTTGTAGAAAAAATCCCAGGTCAGCCGATGATCGGCAAAATCAAAAAATCTGTTGTATACCCCTGTGTAATGGTTGACAAGGAAGGGATAAGATTTTACAGAGAAATTGCAAAATCCGCCCGCCACCTGGTAGAGGTCCACTATCTCAAAGCTGAACGAGTCGGGGGGGTATTTTCTCTGCAGGGCTTCCCCCATGGCCTCCGCCGCCGACCTGTGGGCGCCCCCTACATCGGACATCACACAGAGGATTTTTTTTCGCACTGGCGTGCTATTCTTTTGTGGAGAAGTCGTATTCACTATATTCTACCTCACATGGGTTTCCCGGGGCTAACAGCATCTTCATGGTGGAGAGATTTATGATGATGGAAAAGGTGGTCTTTATCTCCTCACCGTGGCGGCAGATGGAGTAGGGGTGGTTGACATGGTCTCTGAGGAGCTGCATCAGCTTCTCCACGGTAATGTGCCCCAGGCTGCCTTTCATCAATCGCGTAGCCCTATTATACCTCACGATGGAACCGGTAATCTGGTTCGGGTAAAGCTCAAATTTTCTCATCCGCGGGGAGACATAATGGTTGGTGTGCACCAGATAGCCATCCACGGCGTAGATTGCCTCGTAGTCGGTAGCCGAGCCTTCGATGCTGTAGATTTCCCCATTGGCATCGGCAATCACCTGATTGTAATTAGAAGCCCTTTGCTCCATGATGGCGGCGTCTATGGCATCCCCTATCCTCTTAGCAGCCAGAATCTTGCGCACCAGCAGCATGCGGGGGACTCCCACCCGGATGTCGGTGGAATCCACCTGATTGCCGGTGAGGCTGATGCCCGCCGAGTTGTAGCCCACGCTTATCCCCAGCCCACCATAGCCCACCGCCAAAATCTCAGGCTCCCCCGTCACCTGGTAGTGGATGATGGTGACGGGACCCGGCTCGGTGTCGTTGTTGTGGGCGACCAGCACCGAGCCATCCTCGGTGACATCCCCCGAGGCGATGAGGTCGCTGCACCCCTTGAAGAACTCCGGGTAGAAGAGCTCCTCGCAAATGGTGGGGAAAAGCTCCTCTAACTTTATCCCCAGGGCATCCGCCGCCCCCTGATATTCCTCAATGTATTCGGGGAGGTGCTTCCGGGAATAAGCCAGAAATAGCTCCCCATTAGCCTTGAGCTTATCCCAGTCGGACCGACTCTTCAGCTGGTTGACCTCGTTCAGCAGGTTCTCTTTCAGCCGGGTTCCTATCTGGTAACCGACCTCATAGTGGTTCCCCTTGACATGGATAATGGGCGCCCGTATCTGGGTGAGCTTTTGAGGGGGATTTTGATCAATGGTGGAGCTGCCCCAGAGAGGGGAAGCCAGAGCAAGCTGCACTAAGGAAATACTCACCATAATCAGGGCAAAGAGTCCTGTCCCCTTTACCATACCTTTCATCGGTTACCTCCCGAGGTTATCAATGTTGATGTTTTTCCCTTCTCAGCGTGAGAAGCCGCAGCCTCCACCCCTGGTGAAGGGATTTCTTTATGCGCTTTCAAAGCTCACCGCCAGGCCCATCCCGCCGCTGACACAGAGGGAAGCTATCCCCCTTTTTGCTCCTCTTTTTTTCATCTCGTGGAGGAGGGTGGTCACTATGCGGGCACCGGTAGCCCCGGTGGGGTGTCCCAGCGCTATAGCCCCCCCGTTCACATTAACCTTTGCGCGGTCGAGCCCCAACTCCTTCTCTACCGCTAACATCTGGGCGGCAAACGCCTCGTTGTACTCAAACAACCCGTAGTCTTCCAGCGTGGTGTTGGTTTTTTCCAGCAGCTTTCTGGTGGCAGGCACGGGACCGATGCCCATAATGCGGGGGTCAACCCCCACCACGGCGTAGCTCACCATGCGTGCCAGAGGTTTGAGATTGAGCCGGCGGGCGAAATCGGCTGAGGCTACCACCAGCGAAGCGGCGGCATCGGTGATGGCGGAGGAGTTCCCCGCAGTAATCGTCCCTCCCTCCTTGAAGACCGGCTTCAGCTTAGACAGCTTCTCCAGGGAGGTGTCCTCCCGGGGATGCTCATCCTTCTCCACCACAACCAGCTCCCTCTTCCCCCGCGGGGCTTCCACCGGCACAATCTCCTCCTTGAGCCTGCCCTCTCTGGTTGCCTCCACCGCCCTGCGGTGACTCAGCAGGGCGTATTCGTCCTGCTCGCGGCGGGAAATGCGGTATTGCTCAGCCAGGTTCTCCGCCGTTCTGCCCATAAGCATATCAGCCAGGGGGCAGAAGTAGCCGTCCCGATACATGGCATCTATCAACACTCCGTCCCCCAGACGATATCCCCCGAAGCGAGCTTTATCGAGGAGGTAGGGGACATTGCTCATGCTCTCGGTTCCCCCGGCGACGATGCAATCGGCATCCCCCAGCACGATGGACTGATAAGCCAGAATAAGGGCTTTGAGGCTGGAGCCGCAGGCTTTGTTCACCGTGAAGCCGGGAGTCTCCTGGGGTATGCCGCTGTTATATGAAATCTGGCGGGCGATGTTGGGACCGGTGCCCGCCTGGCGGGCGCTGGCGAAGATGACCTCCTCCACCATACCTGGCTCCACCCCCGCTCGGTTCAGGGATTCCTTCACCGCGGCCACTCCCAGCTCAACGGCGGTGAGTTCCTTGAGCGCTCCGCCGAAGTTGCCCATAGGCGTTCTGACCGCCGATAGTATGAATACCTCTCTCATAAGTTCACCTTTGCTGGAGTCTTCTTAAATATATATTCTCCGGGGGTCCAGCTCCTCTCTGATGATTCTCAGCTCCTCTTTCTCCGGCTCCGGGGAGATGGTGAGCTGGTCGCTTATCCTCAGTTCCCATCCAACCCTTTCCCTCACCTCTTCCACAGTGATCCCGGGATAGAGGGATTGAAGGACTACCTCGCCAGAGACTTGGTCAAAGCCGAACACCCCCAGGTCGGTGATGATGGCACTGGGTCCCTTCCCCTCCACTGGCAGCTTATCCCGCTCTCGCTTACCGCCGAGAAAGCCGGGAGTGCTAATAAAATCTACCTTTTCGGGAAATCCCCTTTTGGTAAGATTGGTGATCACCAGCATCTTCTTGGCGAGGAGGGAGATGGCCGAAGCCCCTCCAATCCCCGGCAGCCTGACCCTGGGGCTGTGGTAATCCCCGATAACCGTGGTATTGATGTTCCCGTAGCGGTCGATCTGAGCCGCCCCGACCATGCCGACATCTATCAGACCTCCCTGAAGGTAATACATAAAAATCTCCGGTATGGAGCAGATGGCGGTAGCGCCGGAGACCAGGGTTGGGTCACCGATAGAGAGGGGAAGGCGGAGGGGATGGGCACCGAAGACCCCTGCCTCATAAATCATCTCTATATGCGGGGCATGGAGTCTTTTGGCGAGATTGGCTGCCAGGTTGGGAAGACCTATGCCGACAAATACCACCTGCCCGTCCTCCAGTTCCCGGGCAGCCCTCACAATCATCATCTCCGAGGGGGAATAGTCCTTCATCTCCTCCCCTTTTTGCACCATGTAAAGGTTTGCTGCATTTTGTAAAAGCTATCGATAAATGCCATAGTTTACCGGCTGCGACCAGCTGGCGGGGGGCGTCAGCCTTTTTATAATCACCTCGCCGAGTTTGTTCACATACCCCTGGCGGTCTTTCACCCCCAAGACCCACTCTTCGAGATATTTCTGAAGCAAGCTGACCTCCCTGGAGATGTCGTTCCACTGGAGGTAGAATTGGTTGTCCCGGTCATAATAGCCCTGCACATAGGAGGGATGAGCGCCGAAGGGAGCTTCGACCACCGCATCAACTATTAGTCCCGGGATGATGGTTCGGTTAGGGTCGCCCCGGATGACCTCCTCGGGGACAATCTCCTCCACGGTGACTATCACCCGGCGGGAGGCGAAAGCCGATTCCTTCTGCACCCCGACCAGCCCCCACATCTGGGTGTTGCCGAGCTGGTCTGCCCTCTGAGCGTGGATGATAGCCACATCGGGATTGAGAGGTGGTACTGCAAAGAGGGTCTCCCCTGAGTAGGGGCAGCGCAGTTCCTTTATGTTCGGGTTCACCTTCGGCAGGTCGCACCCGTAGTAATCCCGCAGGGGCATAAAGGGGAGGTTAGCCGCCCCCGCCAGCAGCCTCATCGCCATCCCAAAATGGGAGTACTCCTCAATCTCTACCCGATGGGGGATGCCCTTTTCCACCGCCCTTCGCAGCGCATAGAGCGAGCCCACCCCGGGATTACCCACCCAGCTGAAGACCACCTTGCGGGCACATCCCGCCCCCACCATCTGGTCGAAGATGAGGTCGGGGGTCATGCGGCAGAGGGTCAAATCCCTCTTCTTCTGGCGGATCATCTCGTGCCCGGCGGCGAAGGGTATCAGATGGGTGAAGCCCTCGCAGATAACCTTGCAGCCATCCTCCACATACCGCGCGATGGCTTCTTTCATACTCAATACTTTACTCTCCTTCATAGCATCCCTTCATTATCTGTCAGGTGATATTCCTTAGCGAAAGCCGTCCTCCCTCCGTTTGAAAATAAATGCTATCCACCTCCTCTACCCCTTCTCGACCTCCGGAGTCGCTTTTTTCTTCCAGTAAAAATACACCGGGATGCCCAGCGCCACGATTCCCATCCCGGCAAGGGACTCCGCCGGTCGCTCCAGCAGGGTGTTTATCAGAATCCATAATGATGCCAGCACATAGAGGGCGGGGACAACGGGATAGCCCCACACCTTATAGGGTCGCTCCAGATGGGGGAACTTTTTCCTCAGGGTGAACACCGAAGCCGCTGCTGCCAGATAGAACAGCAGAGCGGCAAAGACCACATAGGTGAACAGCTGCTCATAGGTGCCCGAGAACACCAGCAGGCACGACCAGACCGCCTGGATAAAGATGGAAAACCCCGGAGTTTTGAACCGCGGGTGGACGCTGGAGACCTTCTTGAAGAAAAGGTTATCCTTTGCCATGGCATAGTAGACCCGGGGACCGGTGAGTATCATCCCGTTGACACAGCCGAAGGTGGATATGACCACCGCTGCCGATATGAAGGATGCGGCAGTGGGACCGAACAGCGAGGTAGCCGCCTTCTCCGCCACTCGGGTCACCCCACTTAGCTCGTTGATGGGGAGGGCGTAAAGATAGATATAATTAACCGCCACATAGATGGCGCAAATAGTCACAGTACCCAGCAGCAGCGAGAGGGGGAGGTTTCGCTTGGGGTTTTTGATCTCCCCGGCGGTGAAGTTTATATTATTCCAGCCATCGTAGGTCCACAGCACCGCTATCATAGCTACTCCAAAGGCAGCCGCCAGACCAGTGGTGGATGTGCCGGCGGATGCAATGGAGAAGTCAATCCCTCCCCCTCTTCCAATGGTAAATCCCAGCACCACCAGAGCGGCAATGGCTCCTACCTTAAGCACAGTGGATATGTTCTGAATCAGGCTCCCGAAGCCCAATCCCGCATAATTGAGAACAGAGAGGAAAAGAATAGAGAGTATGGCAATAAGCTGCCCCGCCGACAGGGTGTAGGTCAGACCGAACACCGGGGCTGAGAACAGAACTCGCTGAATGGAGATAGAGGGGAAGAAGTAGCCCAGGTATTCGGCAAAACCAACGGCTACGGCAGCGATAGAGCCAGTCTGATAGACGAGAAACATTATCCAGCCGAACAGAAAGCCCGACATAGGTCCATAGGCTTCTCTGAGATAGACATACTGTCCTCCCGCCTGGGGCATGGCAGCCCCCAGCTCGGCGTAGGTCAGCGCCCCAGCTAAGGCGAGGAGCCCGCCGGCAATCCAGGCCAGCAGCAGGAGGCTGGGCGAGGGTATCTGCTTGGCCATCAGCCCGGTGGTGAGAAAGATGCCCGAGCCGATAACTATCCCCATCACTATCATGGTGGAGTCAAACAAGCCGAGTTTGCGCTCCAGCGCATTCTCTGCCGGGGGTGCTGCTTCCGGGTTTTTCTGAAAATCGGTTCCCATTCTTTTCTCTTTCATCGTAAAAAAGGCTATACTAAAATGGCTTTCATTTCAATTTATTATTTACTATGACTTTTCCCATGCCTTTTCCACCACTCCCTGAGGGAGCTTTCCAGCAGGTCGAGAAGAAGGTCGAGCTCCTCAGTAGTGATGGTGAAAGGCGGAGCAATGACCAGATGGTCACCCTCCACCCCATCGGCGGTGCCGGAGCCGGGCATAAGCAGGAGACCCTTCTCCATGGCTATGGCTTTTAATGTCTCAGCCGCCATCATCTCCTGGGGAAAGGGGTTTTTCTGTTCCTTATCGGAGACCAGCTCAATCCCCATAAGAAGCCCCTTGCCCCGCAAATCCCCCACCAGGGGGAGGTCTTTCAGCCCGGAGGCTTTCACCCGTAAGTAAGCCCCCTTGCGGGCGCACTCTTCCACCAGATGGTGTTCATCAATATAGTTCAGCACCGCCAGACCAGCAGAGCAGGCCAAGGGGTTTCCCGAGAAGGTGTAGCCTAAGAAGAAGCCGGAGGAGGGGGACCGCGTGAAGGCATCAAAGATTTTCTCATGGATTGCCACTCCGCCGAGGGAGGCGTAGCCGCTGCTTATCCCCTTGCCGAAGATGAGCACATCGGGGCACACTCCCCAGTGGTCGATGGCGAAGTTCCTCCCGGTGCGACCGAAGCCGGTGATGACCTCATCCAATATGAGGAGGATGTCGTATTTATCGCAGGTCTCCCGAATGATGGGGTAATATTCTGCCGGCGGGACGACCGCCCCGGCGGTGTTGCCGATGATTGGCTCGGCGATAAAAGCGGCGATGTGGTCTGCACCAATCTTTTTGATGGTGCGCTCCAGCTCCTCGGCGCAGCGGATATGGCAGGCGGGATAGCACAGTGCAAAGGGGCAGCGGTAGCAATATGGGGGAGGGATGTGGGGCGAGTCCAGCAGATAGGGGAGGTAATCTTTCCGCCGCTGCATGTGCCCCGACAGGGAGAGCGCCCCCAGAGTAGCCCCATGATAGCTGAGCCAGCGGGAGATTATGTGCACCTTCCCTTCCTTGCCCCGGAGGAGATGGTACTGGCGGGCTATCTTGATGGCGACCTCGGTGGCTTCGGAACCGCCGGAGACGAAGTATACCCGGGACATACCCGGCGGCAAGAAGCTTATCACTTTATCCGCCAGCTCTATCTGGGCCTGGCTGAGGAAGTTCCCTATATAGGGGAAGCACACCTTCTGTGCCTGGCTGCTCATGGCGTGGATGACCTCGCGGTTGCCGTGCCCCACGGTCACCACGGCGGAGCCTCCCGCACCATCCATATACCTCCGCCCATCTTTATCCCAGAGATAGACTCCCTCGCCTCGCTCTACCACCGGGTAGCGCTTCCTCCAATCCCGGGGAAATATATGTTGAGCGGAGTCGGTCTTTTTCGTCTCCATGGCTGCCTCCAGGGGTCTAAGATGGGCTAAGGCAGTTGCTCCAGCGCTCCCTCGAGTGTGTGCGTCGCCTGCTGGAGGGCTTGTGCGAGGAGCTCAATCTGCCCTTGGGCGTGGGTCTCATCCCCCTCTCTGAGTGCCTCGGTTATACCGGGGAGAACCTCCGCTGCATAGGTGAAGCGGGGCGCGTAAATCAGATGCTTGAACCACGGGCGCCCCGGTATCCCGTCGGGATGAGTGAAGTCCCTCTCCACCTTCATCATACAGCGGTTTATCAGGTCGGCTTTCTCACGAGGGGGAGGGTCTCCGGACGCTAATATTTCCTCTATTTTCAAATTAAGTCGGCGGGCAGTGAGGATAAAACGCTCCACCCTTTCCTGCAGGGGCTTAAATTCGACCTTGTTGCCCGACTTTTCCGCTTCCTCCGAAAGCTGCTTTATATATCCGGTGATCTCTTCACCATATGAGGTGTAGTCAAAAGGGAGAACCTCCGCATTAGCCAATCGCAGCGCAGCTATCCCCCAGATTGCCGACAGGGTCGGCATATAGCGGAAATCAGGGTCGCCGAAGCGGCTCATCCAGTAAAAGTCATCGTAGCGGGAGTGGTACACCCCGTAGGGACCGGCGAAGCCCATATCAATAATGGGCATGCCGACGAAGTTGAGAAACACGGTGTAATCGCTCCCGCTTCCCAGCCGGGTGTTCACCAGGGATTTTCCTTCCTCCTTTTCCACTCTCTCCTTCCAGACCTGGTAGATGGTCTTTCCGGTATGGGGGTCAATCACCTCCTCGGTGATGGCGGGAAGGAGGTGCTCCAGCGAGGGGACGGCGTTGGCGCCGAAGTTGCTCCCGCTGCAGGCGCTGTCAACATTGAGGTAGGCAACCCCGCCCTTTTTCAGCTCGGCGACCATCTCCTCGCCCCATTCGGTGGAGCCGGTGAGGGTGAACTCCTCAGCATCCCAGTTTGCCAGGATGATGCTCCGCCGGAGGCGAACCCCCTCCTGACGGAGTTTGCCCAGAGCCCTGGCCACTTCCAGCAGGCTGGCGGTTCCGCTGCTGGGGTCCACCGCCCCATAGACCCAGGCGTCCCGGTGATTGCCCACGATGACCATCTCTTCGGGAAGAAGGCTTCCCTTTATCTTCCCTATCACATTCCAGATGGAGCGAACCTGGCTATCCATCTCCACCTTGAGGTGGACTTTAGTGGCACCAGGACCGGTATGATAGGTGAGGGGGAGCCCTCCCTGCCAAGCCTCAGGAGCTTCGGGACCGGCTAAATTCTCCAGCAGGGGGCGGGCATCTTTATAGGAGAGGGGAACCGAGATAATCTTGGGCAATATCTCCGATTCCTCCGGCTTGAGCCTCCTGGCATCTTTGAGGGAAGCCCAGCCCGGAGTGAGCGGGTCTCCGGGGGCGATGAAATCGAAGGGAATCCCCCCTCGCTGCAGGTGGCTCTCAGGACCCCACGGTCCATAGGGGTAAACCTTTCCTTTGATATATCCGTCCTCCATGGGGTCGGAGTAGATGAGCAGTGCAGCCGCTCCGCGCTTTTGCGCTGTCAGGGCTTTAAACCCTCTGTAGCTGTATGGCATGGAATAGCGCACCAGAGCGACTTTCCCCTTTATGTCAATGCCCATTTGCAGGAGCTGGTCGTAGTCTTCGGGATTTCCTCCATTGGCATAGACCAGGGGTGCGGTGAGCTCGCCGGAGGATGAATAGGCATTAAAACCGATGCTCACCTGACTGTCATCAGAGCGCTGGTCGCTGAAGTAGTTATGCTCTCTCAGGGTCGCCCGGTAGGGCTTGGGCGCTACCATCTCCACTACTATCTCTCTGGGATAGGAGAGGAGAACCTGATACTCCACCAGACTTACCTCGTCCAGACCGAACTCTTTGAATTTATCCCTGACATAGAGGGCTAACTGATAGTTCCTCTCGGTGCCCGCCATATGGGGCTCTGCGGTCAGATAGCGGAGGTAACTCCGACACATTAAAGGCTGGGGGATGGATGCCAGCCTGGCTTCCAGGCTCCTCTCTTGCCGGGATGACTGCAGGGTGAAGCCAGCAATTGGCTGCTCCTGTTTTTTATTCTCCCAGGGTGCGACGCTTGTCGTGAGGATAGCCAGGAGGAAGGCGATGACCAGGGGTGCAAGGATTCTTCTCTGTTTCATTTGCGAGTATTCCTCTCTTCTTTTTATGTTTCTTCTGCAGCTTACTATCGGTGGATAAAGCCGATTACCGGGACGACTGGGATATGGATATTCCTCTCTTGGACAGCTCAGCCACAAAGCGCTCGGGCGGAACCGAAAGCTCCGGGGGGAAAGCACCTTTTACCGATATCTCAGCCCTGCCCAGCATCTGCGCTATGATGGATATGGAAAAACCGGTGGTTCGCATCATAGAGGTTATATGGTTCTCGTAGTCGTAGTAATCTATGAGCAGTAGGGTCAGCTCTTTATTGATGCCCCCCTGCTTTCCCTTGAAAGTGACCCTCATCAGGGAGGCGTCGGGCTCCTCTCTGCCCAGGTTCTTTAATAACATCTGGCAGAGCAGGTCTCTCGGCTTCACCTCTTTCCCATCTATGCGGACCGGTTCGTTGCTGGTGAGTCCCAGCTCATTGAGGAGCCTTATTTTTTCGCAGTGCCCCGGATACCTCAGACACTTGGCATCCAGTTCCCTGACTTTTCCCTTGAAGCTGAGAGGCAGGGTGGAGGTTCCTCCGTGGTAAAGGAAGCCTTCCAGGGTACCGAAGGGTGGTGGGAACTCCACCTCCTCCAGCTCGGTCATCGGTTCGAGCTCCACCAGCTCTCCGTTGCGGATGTTGACGGATTTCTCCGTATATTCTTTTATAAGCCCATAGGGTGAGAACAATATGGTGTAGCCCAGCGGGGGTTTCGGCTCCAGGGGAATGCCCCCGTCCCTGATACGAATCTCCTCGACCTCATCCAGCTTTTTCGCCCCCAGAGCAGCCAGGATGTTGCCGATTCCCGGA
Source organism: bacterium (candidate division B38) B3_B38 (assembly GCA_005223145.1). Lineage (GTDB taxonomy): Bacteria > Acidobacteriota > B3-B38 > Guanabaribacteriales > B3-B38 > Guanabaribacterium. The sequence continues at coordinate 13,797 of NJBL01000033.1, forward strand.
TTGAAGCCGCAGTCGGGGATTATAGTAATTCCCTTCCCTTTCGCCTCCTGGCTGAGTTCCAGCTCCTGAAGGACGGTCTCCAGACTGCCACCCAGGTCGCAGAAGCTAACTCCGGCGTCTACCGCAGCGCGGGCTAACCCGAAGTTGAAAAAATAGGGTACGGCACTTATGGCCACCTGGCACCCCTTCATAAGCGGGATGACCTCGGAGCTCTTCCTCACATCGACTTGGGCAGCTCTCAGCTTACCACTACCCACCCAATCGATAAGGCTTTTTACCTTGCTGTTATTTAAATCGGCGACGGTCACCTCGTTGACATCCGGGGCGCGGGCTAAATCGTAAGCAATAGCCCGCCCCATCATCCCTGCTCCCAGCAGCAGCATTTTCATAGGTTCTACTCCTTGTTGAGATGATTTTAAAGATTATTTTTTAATGGGCAAAAATGAGAAAGGAATTGGAAAATCGGCATCTCTTTTTTGCTCTCTCTCCTGAAATTTCCCCTCCAAATCTCCCGCTCTTATTGACTCCTTTCTTGCCTTTATGCTATAAAAATAAAGTCTCTTAGTCAATGGAATTTTATTTTTACCATTCTCCAATGGCGAGCGCAATTTAACCAGAGACTCTCTTTATGCTGTAGCAGCAGGGAGAAGGTAGAGAGTCAGGCGCCATCATTAACAAAAGGAGGGCTAAATGGCTGTGGGGCAAAAAGGAGCAATCCCCTCCTATGGGAGGGTGTTCAGCCGCCGCCAGTTTATCTGCGGTGGTCTGGGAGGGGTATCTTTGTTACCCTGGTGGAGGGTGTTGGAAGTAGAATCTATCAGGGCGCAGGAGGCAGTCCCTTCTTCAGCAGAGGAGCCGAGAAGGAGGCTCCGTGAGTTGGGGATAGTGATCGGGGGCTACCCTCCGGGAGAGTATAACGCCATCACCGATGTTGAGGGGGTGCGGGTGGGGCACACCACCATAATTCGCAACCTGGTCGATGCCTCAGGGAAGGAGAAGCGGATTCGCACCGGGGTGACGGCCATACTTCCCCATGGGGGGAACATCTACCGGGAGCACCTCTTTGCCGCCTTTTTCAATCAGAACGGCTGGGGCGAGATGACCGGCGTTGTTCCCCTTCTGGAGGAGGGAAGGTTGAAGACACCTATCTTCCTCACCGGCACCTACAATGTGGGGTTGGTGTATGATGCCGCTGTCTCCCATCTGTTGAAGGAGTGCCCCGCTATTATGGAAGAGAGGTCTATCCCCTCGCCGGTGGTGGCGGAGTGCTTTGATGGCTATTTAAGCGACTATCAGGAGAGGATGGTCACCGAAGCAGATGTGCTGGCTGCTATCGGGCGAGCCAAAGAGGGTTCTGTGGAGGAAGGGGGAGTGGGCGGCGGCACCGGCATGACCGCCTTCGGCTTCAAGGGTGGTATCGGCACCTCCTCCCGAAGGCTTCCCCGGGAGAAAGGGGGCTACACGGTGGGGGTGTTGGTGATGAGCAATACCGCTGCCCGGGAGCAACTGAGGGTTGACGGGGTGCCGGTGGGCAGAGAGATGGGAGAAGCGGAGAACTATGTGCCAGGGGGGGCGAAGTCGATAATCCTCATCGCCGCCACCGACGCGCCCCTGTTCAGCTTTCAGCTGAAGAAAATCGCCAAGCGGGTGGTGATGGGGCTTGCTCAGACAGGTGCTACCTCCAACACCGGCAGCGGTGACCTGGTGCTTGCCTTTTCCACCGGTAATCGGCTTCCCTCCCGGGCTTACTCCCCGCGCCGGCAGGTAACTGCTGTGAATGACGAGCTAATCACCCCGCTCTATCACGCCGCCGTGGAAGCCACGCAGGAGGCAATCTTGAACTCCCTGACCATGGCTCGCACCATGGAGGGAAGGGAGGGGAACATCGCCCCTGCCATCCCCCTCGACCGTCTGGTGCAAATAATGAAGCGATATTATCGTCTGGAGGTGAGGAGAGATGACTGAGAGGAAGCGGATGAGGGATTGGGGGCTGCAGGTGGGTGAGTATCCTCCGGGTCCCCTCAACGCCATCACCGATGTCAGCGGGGTTAAGGTCGGTCACCTCACCGTGATAAAGGATGAATCCATCTCCTCAGGAGCGGCAAAGTGCATCAGGACGGGAATAACCGCAGTTGTCCCCTATCCCCTAAAGTTGGAAAGGAGACTTCTGACGGGGAGCTTCTTCATGCGTCCCAGCGGAGATGTGAGCGGATACGAGGTGATAGATGACTTCTGCTACTTGAAGTCCCCTGTTGTGCTGACCAACAGCTTCAGTGCTGGCAGAATATACAACGGGATTTTATCTATAGGCTTCGGGCTGAAGCGGGACCTGTGGCCACCGATTGTTGTCAGTCTGGACGCTTCCTATTTGAACGACATGGACGCCCGAATCCTGCAGGAGAAGCATCTTATAGAGGCAGTGGAGACCGCATCTACTGGCAGAGTAGCCGAGGGCTCGATGGGTGCAGGGGTGGGTCTGGTTTCCTACGGCTGGAAAGGGGGCATCGGCAGCTCATCCCGCCGGGTCACCATTTTGGGAGAGATTTACCATTTAGGCTCGCTGGTAGCTACAAGCAATCTGCACAGCACTTCAACGACTCTGGAAGGGGCGAAAGCTGGGAAGCCCTCTCCATCCCCGGCAGTGGATAAAGCGGGCACTTTGGCCATTGTCTCCGCCACTGATGCTCCGCTGCTCCCTCATCAGTTGAAAGGTATAGCACGGGAGAGCGCCCTCAGCCTGTCAAGCTTGGTCTCACCTGAAGACGGCATCGTTTCCTTAGCTTTCTCCACCGCCAATGTCATCAATAACGCTGAGGAGGGTCCCCTGACCTACCAGTTCCAGTGGATTGAGGAGAGAAATCTCTCCCCCCTGTTTTTAGCCGTAAGGGAAGCAGTAAAAGAAGCTGTGGGTAATTCTCTGCTGATGGCCAGCCCGGTTAAGGGGAGGATGGACCGAGAAGGAGTGCCCATCCCCCTGGAACTGTTTAAGCGGTTGTTTTCTGAGCCTCGGCTCTGAAAATAGCCCTCTGGTTGGTGTCACCCGCCCTCCTTGCCAGGATATAAAAGTCCACCTCGGGAAAAGGGGATTTGTTCCTCTTAGTGAGAGGATTTTGTTGTTAAGGAAGATTTATGTTGACCAGGGTCTTCTTTTGTAATAGAATAAAAACAATCCCGATGAGGAGGGGAATTTTGGGGCAATAAATATAAGATTCGGTTGCAGTATCAATATATTTTGCCACCGCTTGTGGTCCTTCCTCATATCCTGGTTGATTGAAGACGAATGACTTATTGCCCCCTGTGGCATTTTGAAGGGGGTAATTTCCTTCTTTTTCTGAGATGCTACCGAGTGTCAAGGATTTGCAAAGGAAACTCTCGGTATAATCTTCTTGGAGAGTTAACCACCAATAGGAGGTGGGATCTATGACCGATTTTCATCAGACTGGTGTAATAAGCACCCTCCATTGGCTGGGGATGTCTAACCTGGAGAATTTGGAGGAAGAGCTTTCCTCTTTTGCCGACCGGCGACCTATAGCTCTTATCCTCCCTTCCCTCTATTCAGAGCTGAAGGGCTCTGCTCTTCCAAACATAATTAAAGAGCTGAAAGAAGCTACCTATTTAAGAGAGATTGTGGTCGCTCTGGCTAAGGCTAATCAGGAGGAGTTTCGTCATGCCAAAAGGTTTTTCTCCGCCCTCCCCCAGGAGACCAGCATCATATGTATTGATGGCAAGAGGATACAAAGCCTGTTCAAGGTGCTGGCAAAAGAGGGACTGGAGGTTGGGCTTGATGGAAAGGGGAGGGGGGTCTGGATGTCCTTTGGGTATGTTCTTACCAGCAATAAGAGTCGGGTCATCACGTTGCACGATTGCGATATTCTCAGATACAATCGGGAACTCCTTGCCAGACTCTGCTATCCGGTTGGAAATCCGAATCAGGCACACGAGTTTGCCAAGGGCTACTACAGCCGAATCTCCAATAACAAGCTTTATGGGAGGGTTACCCGCCTGTTTGTGACCCCCCTTATCCGTTCCATTATCAAGATACTGGGGCATATTCCCCTGCTGGACTACATGGACAGCTTCCGCTATCCTCTGGCGGGAGAGTTCTCCCTGACGGTCGATTTAGCCAGCAGCATCCGCATTCCGAGCGATTGGGGCCTGGAGGTGGGAGTGCTGGCAGAGATCTTCCGCAATACCTCGCTCAGCCGCATTTGTCAGGTGGATATTAGCTCCAGATACGACCACAAGCACCAGCCCCTCTCCCCTGATGAGCACAATAAGGGATTGCTGAAGATGAGCGTGGACATTGCCAAATCTATCTTTCGTACAATAGCCCACGAGGGGATGGTCCTCTCTTCTGCTTTCTTCGCCTCGCTGCAGGGAACCTACCTGCGCACGGCTCAGGATGCCATCCGGGATTACCACGACGACGCCGCCATCAACGGGCTGCGCTTCGACCGCCACGAGGAGGCTATTGCGGTGGAGGCATTTAATGAAGCGATAAAAATAGCCGCTGAGCGATACCTGACAGACCCCCTGGGAGTTCCCCTGATTGACAACTGGAACCGGGTGACCTCCGCCATCCCCGATTTCCCCGACCGGCTCAGGGAGGCCGTGGAGCTGGACAACAAAAGGAAGTAGGGAGCGCTGACCTCTTTGTGAACTTTAGCCCCTCAAAGCAATGAGAGGGAGGCGGCAAGATGCTGTGCCGACGGGAAGGGTATTTTAGGATTAGTCTCTGCTTAGGTGAGGATTACCTCTATTATGTGCGAAAGAGGGGATAAAATCTGCTCAAATAAATGACTTAAAGCAAATAAAATCCTCAAAAGTCAATTCGCCGCAGTCCCCTCTGTTAAGCGACCTTAATTTGCTTTCTCCCAGGGCTCTATACCACCTTCTACCACTTTGAATAGGGGATGGGGTTCAATCTCTTTAATTTTCAGAAGCTTTTTATATATTTCAGGTGCTTTTGTCGTTAACTTTTTCATTAGGTGTTGAAATTAAAATAAGATTTGTCCAATAATCTCACGGATTGAGCCTGAAGATGGAAAAGCTGGGAATTGCTGTAAATTTATTTAAAAGCCCTTTGTTCCACACGATAAACGATGATATCCCCATAAGAACAAAAAGGGTGGTCCACACCGGTGCGAAAATCCAGTTGGACGGGTTAAAACCTGGTTTCTGGAGGGCAGCATACCAGGTAGGGATGGAAGGCGTGGTAAATAACGAGCCCACAAAACCCGCTAATTGACATACCACAATGGCAACGATGAATTTAATGACAGTCGTTAGCGGTGGTAATCTCATCTCGTTCCCCCTCCGTTGTTTTATATTACAAAATTGTAAGATATTTTAGCTAATCATAGCTGGTTCTATTTTTTCATTACCATATGCAATTACATTTTATTTTCGTATAGTCCATTTTAAGAGCATGCCACATTTGCACGGTTTCTTTGCATAGGGCTATTTTATCAAATTTATGTTTTTGCCTTAAATGTTGGATAATGGTTGAATACATACTAAGCCTGGTTTGATAATCAATTTTTTTGCCCCAATTAGAGGATTCCTTCAGATATTTCACCCAGCTTTTGTCTGTGCAACCGTTAATAGTGCTCTGAAGACCTCTGAGCGAGCCCAGGGTGATCCGTTCGGGTGTCAGTTTATCAAAAACGATGTCAAGCAGCTGTAGATAATGCTTTTGCCAATTTTCTATTGGAACAACAGGGTCTATCCTGATTCTTACTTCATATCCGGCATCAAAAAGTTTTTTGGCGGCTTCAATCCTCTTTGAAACCGCGGGCGCCTTTTCCCAGCGTTCGGCTACGGGAACGGCGTTAAGGCTGAAGCTGATTATCACCTGATTATGCGATTTCATCTCTAAAAGGTTCTTCACATTTGAGGATTTTGTGAGAAATAGAACTTTATGAAGCCTTTGAGCTTCAAAGAGGGGAATGATAAACTTTGAGAAAGGCACATCAGCGTGTTCGTTCATTAATGAGTCGGCAATCTCGCCCGTATTGAGAATTTCGGGAGTTTTCACTTGCTCTAAAAAAGCCTCAGTATGCAGCTTTATTTTGTCGTAATCTTTTATTGCCGGTGATGTCCCCTCCGGTCGGAACCTGAAAGTCCCCTTGAGATAACACCAGGCGCAATCGTAAGGGCACCCGTAGTCCCATTTCAATTCCAAAAAATGAGGGCAGACGATGTCTGTTTTCTTCTTGGGCGGTGGAGTTTTGTCAAAGCGGGTAATAATAGAGCCATCGTTAACTCTTTCTATTATTCTTTCTGTTTTCCCATTTAATTGCGTATATATATTATAATGAAAATTAACCTTGTTAATACTCTTAGAAGTATTAAGGAATAATAAATTTTCAGGATTATTAAATTTCAATTTTCTTTGACCATCTGGTTCTATTTCACCGATCTTTGACCAAAATTTTTATCCCAAGGATGTTTGTTAAAAAATAAAATACAAGGTATGCAAGTTGATAAATTAAAATTTCCTTTTTATTAACCTTGTTTGCCACTGGTCAATGAAAGGTTCTTTTATATCATCCCAATTAAATACAGAAAATATATGTTTAATTATACTATTTGCAATCTCTTTATATGAAGCCCTTAAATCGACAACTTTAATGTCCTTTTCAATAGCAATAGATGGCTCTCTAGCAATATATTGATTATAATGAAGCTCACGCTCATAGAGATCATCAGTAGGTGGTGAAGAGGGGTGTAAAAAAAGAAGTTGCCTATCCCCTGTCCTGTTCAAGACTATTTTAATATGTAAATCACTTTCAGGGGCAATTTCTACATAGTATCTTTTGAAAAATAAGAAATATTCTGTGATTGACCAAATCGCCCACCTAACATATAAAGCAGGTTTGCCTATGCTGGTATGTATTCCGCTAACATCTTCCTCAAATGCTGCTTTCCAGATAAATAATCCACTTTGGTAAGCACAATATCCTTCATAACTCAATCCCTCTGAAATAGTGTAAGACTGTCTTCCTTTTGTAAAATTAGAAGCATTTCCATGACTATCTGTATGAGGAAAATTCCATCCACGCAAAGCAACCTCTGATTTTTCTATTAATTCCCTAATTTTTCTCTGATCTGAAATTCTTTTTGAATTATATTCTATAGGGTAAGCATAAACTTCCCAATAGCCAATTATTTCCAGTTTATTGCCTATATTCTGAAATATAAAATTATTAGCTTCTTTTATTTCCTCATCATATTTTTCTTGCGATTCGTCTGAGGCTTTTGATGGTTTTCCTTTTATTAGTCGTTCTATAGTGCTTAGCAATTCATCCCCTTTTTTAATTAATGACCTTCCCAATAGTTCTCTCATTTCTTGAACAGATGGGATAATTTCACTGCTTGCTTTTTCTGTCCGAATGTAAATTTGTCCCTTTTTTAAAATAAGCTTATCTCTATTTTTTGACGAAGGGGCATCTTTTTTGCAAATAATCGGGTCTTCTTGAAATTCTGGGACATCGATTACAACAATATATTTTCCATCTATTATTTGCTTGCAAACGTGACAAAAATGTTTTGGGTCTGTATATGAATGCAAAAGCTCATTTACTTTTGTTTGGTCAAAAGATTTATGGTCATTTTTTTTCAAACCAGCAAAACTAAAATCGTCATCTTTTACACCAAAAACAATTTTCCCCCCATCTTGAGTATTAGCCATTGCAAGTATATCTTTTATGATTTCCAATTTCTTATCTCTCGATGCTTTATCATCCCAATTAAGACCTTCTTTATAATCGAGATTTTTACTCTCGCTCTTTATTTCGAGTAGTTGTCTAATGTATTCTGGCGATAAATAAGAGATACTATTTTCCATCTTTATATTATCTCTATGAAAATGGCTCTGATTTTTCAATTTCTCTCTGGTCGGGGCGAGAGGATTTGAACCTCCGACCCCCTGCTCCCAAAGCAGGTGCGCTTCCAGACTGCGCCACGCCCCGACTCAGATTACAACCTTAACTTTTATCATAAATTAGGGGAATTTTCAACCGACATCGCCCCTTTGCTTGCAGATTGGCTGTTCCTCGCCCCCCAGCCTTTTCCCTCCGGCTTCTTCGGACCTCCT
>NJBL01000034.1 GCA_005223145.1 bacterium (candidate division B38) B3_B38
CTGAGACATCATCTACTTTTTTGGCTATATTCATCTGCTGGCTATTATTGAAAGCTACTCATCTCAACTTAAGGAAACAAAATTTTCTTCTGTTATTATTTTTGGGGCTCATTACGGGTTTTAGCGTTTCCGTGCATTTGACCAACTTTCTGTTCATACCCCCAGTGCTCATCTCATTATTGCTGCGGGGAAAATCTAATCCACCGTCAATTTTCACCAAGGAGACCATTGTTCTGGTTGGCATAATCTTAGCTTTGGCACCACTGCTGCTCTATCAATTTCACACTTTTGGCTCCCCATTGAGGACAGGATACGAGGTACGGGAACCAGACCGTTACGGTCAGAAGATAAGAAGCTTCTCCTTAAAGTTCTTTGCCTACCCGCATCATCGTTTCAAAAAAGGGAATTTCATTGTGTTTTTACTCGTCTTTTTGGGTATGACAAAAACTTTTTATCCGGCTACCATGGTTCCTCTCTTGTTAGGGGGATTTCTGTTCATCCTTTATAAAAGGAGAGAACATAATAAGCAAATGATATTCCTAATATTCTCATCCATATTAGTATGCACGCAGTTTGTTTTTTTCTCGTTCTATGCTGTGCAGCAGGGTCGCCACCTATTGCAGGGTATCCCTCTATTAATGATTCTGGCTGCATATGGCGTGACATTATCAATTGATAAGGGGATTTTCAAATCCCTGACAAAGGGGACTATATTCAGCCTGATCATGTTAAGCCTCTTTTTATTGACCATAATACAAATGACTATCTGGTATCATTCAATGCCGAAATCATCAGGTTGGATTGTTAACCGGCAGTATAAAATAATGCAGGTTATTAATAGACATATTCCCAATAATGCCATAATCATTTCGCAATTGAATCCCATAATCGCAGAACAGTATTTTACAGAGCATACAGCGGGTAAAATAGTTCATGTCTCGCTTTCCATCACACCACATTGGGCAAGAATAGAAAAGGGTCAGATTAAGCCAATAAGATATGATAGGGCAAAAAAATACAGCTTCCTTTTTCTTCGTCAGGGAAAGCTGAATCCGAGAACCTATAATTTCATCAGGCGATCCCTCAAAAAGGGTGTGCCCGTTTATCTCTTCCGCCTCCCAGGCATACCTTTAGGTGAAAGACTTTTTCCACAGATCCAAAGATTATTTAAGACTGTCGAACAGAAAGGGGACAGAAGATTATTCCGGCTTTATCTGAAAGATTGGTAATAAAATCCTCAGGTTCTTTTCAAATTTGAAAAGAGGGGGTACTCTTCAAATGGCTTAAGAGAGCTTAAAAACGAAAAACCTTTCATGTAATGAGCGACAAAGATGAGGGGAAAAATCTAGTAGAAGCATAAGAGCAATGGACAAAAAGGATAAGATTAATGTGCAGTGATATGCTCTAAGAGCAAAAGCGATTTCTTTTCCCCCGAAACAAGATTGAACATTCCGCATGAGGGTCCAAAACGGCGGCTCAAAGTCCCGAGGAATCTTAAATAAAACAAATAATCTGCATTAATTATTGCATTCCTGCCATATTTAATATATAATTAGCTCATATATTGCAATTAACGCATAAAAAACCTTTTAATATATTATCTTACCTAACAGATTTACTATTTGTTTCCTTGTATAAAAGTTGGTCCCATCAATGGTATTGCTTAAGAAATATATCCATCTTCTCTTGCTGTTATGCATTCTGATATTTTCATTCAAGATTCGCTATATTGAACCCACATCTTTAGCCGATTTAAAACCATATTCCGATGCTTTTCAATATTCTCTATCAGCGAACAACTTATATCATCACCATATATATGGGCTGAAAATCTTCGGGCAGTTTTATTCACCCAAATACCCCTATGGCTATCCACTGCTCATTATCCCTTTTTATGCTATCTTTGGCAGCCAGCCTTATAATGCTGTGTACTGCTCTCTGTTTTTTTCGCTATTATCTATAGTATTTGCTTATCTGATTGGCAAGGAGTTAGGCAATAGATTTACCGGTCTTATCGCCGCGCTTTTTGTTTCCCTTTGTCCCACACATATAAGCTTTAGCAAATTTGTCATGACTGAGACATCATCTACTTTTTTGGCTATATTCATCTGCTGGCTATTATTGAAAGCTACTCATCTCAACTTAAGGAAACAAAATTTTCTTCTGTTATTATTTTTGGGGCTCATTACGGGTTTTAGCGTATCGGTGCATCTGACCAACTTTCTATTTATACCTCCAGTGCTCATCTCTTTATTGCTGGGGGGAAAATCTAATCCTTCGCTAATTGTCAAAAAGGAGACCATTGTTTTTTTGGGTATAATTTTAGCTCTGATACCATTGCTCCTCTATCAATATTACACCTTTGGCTCGCCCTTAAGGACAGGCTATGAGGTGTGGAATCCTGAACTATATGGAAAGTTCAAAAGCTTCTCCTTTAAATTTGTTACCCATCCACACCATGATTACAAAAGAGGGAATTTTATTGCTTTTTTGTTCACTTACACAGGCTTGGAAAATCCTTTTTATCCGGCTTGCATGGTTCCTCTCATAATAGGGGGATTTTTGTTCATCCTTTCTCAGAGGAGAGCACATAATAAGCAGATGATATTCCTGACATTTTCATCCTTAGTGGTATTCTTGCAGTTTGTTTTTTTCTCATTCTATGCCTGGCAGGGTGGCCGCCATCTATTGCAGGGTATTCCTTTGTTAATGATTCTGGCGGCTTATGGAATAACCTTTTCCTTTGACAGGGGGATTTTCAAATCCCTGACAAAACAGGCTCTATTCAGCATAATAGCATTAATCCTTTTTTTAATGACTATAATACAGATGGCTCTTTGGTGTAATTCCATGCCCAAATCGTCACGCTGGATTGTTAATCGTCAATACGAAATAATCCAAAATATTAATAGACATATCCCCCATAATGCGGTCATAATTTCGCAATTTACCCATGTAATTGCAGAACATTATTTTACAGAGCATAGAGGAGATAAAAGAGTTTATATTTCGCTGTCGAGCACAAAATTTTTAACAGAAAAAGTAATAGATCACATTAAATTAATAAGATATGACAGGGCAAAGAGATATAGCTTCCTTTTTCGTCCTGGCGGAGCACTGAATCCAAGAACTTATAATTTCATACGGCGATCCCTCAAAAAGGGCGTGCCAGTGTATCTTGTTCACCTTCCAGGTAATCCTTTATCTAAAAACCTTCTTCCCTTTATCAAAAGATACTTTAGTCTTATCGAGCAAGAAGGGGATAGCAGATTATTCCGGCTTTATCTGAAAGATTGGAAATAAAATCATCAGGCTCTTGTCCTGTGCTAAAATAAGGTGAGAGTTAGAGCCAATTGAAGATTGCACAGAGACATTAAAGGGACTATTTTACAAAATAGAAAGGTCAGGTTAGGATAATGGAGAATCTACCCAAGTTTCAAGGGACTAAGCTTTCTATTGTGATGCCTGTGTATAATGAGATTTATACCATTGGGCAAATTATTGAAAATGTTGTGAATGTTCCGATTTTAAAGGAGATTATCATTGTTGATGATTTCTCTCACGATGGGACCCGGGAGTACCTCAAAGAAATTAATGGAATGGAAGACGAATTCAATGTGCTCAAGGTGCTGTTTCATCCCGAAAACCGCGGTAAGGGAGCCGCTTTAAGAACCGGGTTCAAAGCGGTAACCGGGGATATTGTTATTATTCAGGATGCAGACTTGGAATATTCTCCCGATGATTATCCTCAACTGATTGAGTTAATAATTGAGGACAAAGCCGATGTGGTATATGGTTCTCGCTTCCTGGGGAAGCATCGGGTTTTTCTATTCACCCATTACTTAGGCAATAAGATAATCAACCTATTTGCCAATCTGTTATATAACACAATTTTAACAGATTTATATACCTGTTACAAAGCCTTCAGAACGGACATAATTAAAGGCATGGACATCAAGTCAAACAGCTTCGGTTTTGAGGCAGAGTTTACCGCCAAAGTTTTAAGAAGGAAACTCAGATTATATGAGGTGCCCATCTCCTATGCGGGAAGGGAACACGCCGAAGGGAAGAAGATAACCTGGCGGGATGGCTTTATCGCTTTATACTGGCTGCTTTGGGGGAAATTTCAGAGCTTCGATGTAGGCACCGAAGCGCTATTTGCCCTGACAAAGGCCTCCAAGTATAACAGCTATATTTTCCGGCGTATTGAACCATACCTGGGAACCAGGATATTAGAAGTGGGGGCTGCGATAGGAAATATAACCCACTATTTGATTCCTAAACGGCAGGTAATAGCTACCGAATTATCCGATGTATATATTAATACTCTGAAAAGACGCTTTAAAAAGTGTCCTAATTTGACGATTGAAAAATATGACTTGAGGGAAAACCCGGGTATAAAATGGAAGGAGAGAGAAATAGATACTATAGTTGCTATTAATGTGATGGAGCACATTGAGGATGATGACACCGCTATCCAACACCTGACCTCATTGCTTGCTCCTGGCGGCAGGTTAATTCTGCTGGTGCCAGCACACCCTTCCCTTTACTCCCCATTAGATGATAGCTTCCATCACTTAAGAAGATACAGCAAAAAAGAGATTAATACAAAATTGCAAAGATCCAATCTCAAAATCTTGAAATCATTTTATATCAATGCCCTCGGTGCGGTGGGCTGGTTTGTAAATGGAAAGATTTTCCGTCGAAAGAGATTTCCTTCAAATCAACTGCATATTTTTAACCTGCTAACACCCTTACTGAAATTAGAAGATCTCCTTCATCTCCCTTTGGGGCTATCTTTAGTCTTAGTTGCGGAGAAAGTGAGCCATTAATTTTTAGGCTTAAGGGATATTTTTTATAATCTAAGCATAGAGAATAGTTGACAAACGCCATCAAATTCACTAATATTTGATAGGTTAATCTCTAAGCGGGATGAGAAACTAAGGAATGCACTGGGGCGGGCAAGATAAGAAAAGCTCACTCCTACCAAAGGGAGGGGTTCAATTGACATGGAGATACTTTCCGTTCTTAATACCTTCGTTCTCATGTGCCATTCCCTTAGAGAAGGAAAAAGAAACTGAAAAGGTCTTAATAGCTGTGGATAGCGCTTTTGAGCTTGGAGATCTGAGTGGAACAAAATGGAAGAAGTATACACCCTAACAAAACAGCGAAGCCTGCTCAGCAGTAGCCTCCTTCTGTTGAGCGCTACGATGATAATGAACCTCTCCAACTACGGCTTCCAGCTCTATATGAGCCGCCATCTTACCACTATTAGCTACGGGGCACTCAACTCCCTGCTTTCCCTTTTTATGATACTGTCTGTTCCTACCAATAGTGTATTAATGATAGTCAGTCGATATATAGCCAAGCATGTCACGCTAAAGGAGCTGGACAAAGCAAAGACCCTCTTCCATCAGCTCTTCAAAAGGATAAGTTTCCTGGCAGGGGGTGTCTTTATTCTTTTTGTCTCATTGAGTCCTATCATTTCATCCTACCTCAAGGTGAACTCCCTCCTACCTGTTTTTATCATCGGGGCAGTGGTTTTTTTCGCCTTTATTATGCCTATTCCCCTGGGCGCCTTACAAGGGTTGCAGAGATTCGGCTACCTGGGGCTCGGCTTTGCTCTCCTGGGACTTCTGCGGTTAGGCAGCGGAGTTTTCTTTGAGCAGGGGGGAGGAGGGTTGAACGGGGCTCTGGGGGCTTCTCTGTTCGCTTATGGAGTGGTCTTCTTCCTGGCGCTGACCTTCTTGAGGGGCTCTTTCCATCCACAAGAGGCTCCCCTCGGGGGAGAGTTGAAGGAGGTCTTCCGCTATAGCTTCCCGGTCTTGATATCCTTCCTGTCGCTTATGATTCTGACCAACTCTGATATGATTTTGATAAAGCACTATTTCCCCGCTGAGGATGCCGGTCTTTATGCAGCCGTGGCGGTGTTAGGGAGAACTATCCTCTACATCCCCACAGCTATAGTTCTGGCCCTCTTCCCCATGGTAACCGAGCTACACACCCTTAACCAGGATGTCTTCAAGCTGCTTCGGAAAGCCCTCCTTTACACACTGATACTGTCAGGGGTGGGGGTAGGGGCTTTTCTCATCGCCCCCCAGTTTTTGATATCTTTCCTCTTCGGCCAGAAATTTTCTCCCGTAGCTCCTCTCTTGAGGTTATATGGGGTGGCAATGCTCTCCTACTCGCTGTTGAATGTTCTCATGAGCTTCAATCTGGCACGGCGAAGCGCTATTTTCATCTACTCTTTTGTCGCCGCCGCAGTGGTGCAGATCTCTCTGATTTGTGCCTTCCATCGGAGCCTACAGGAGATTTTGTATATTATAATATTATGTGGGTTAGCTTTGTTACTATTTAATCTTCTGTTGCTTTATCATCATAAGAGGAAGATTCACCATGCCAGGCAATCGAGCTAAGGGCTTCGGTCGTCCCCTCTGGTCATGGGTGTGGCTACCCTTGTTGGGAACTCTACTCCTGAGTTCTCCTCACCCGATGGAGAGGAACCAGGGCTGGCAAGGAGAGGCTTATTCTTCAACCCCCCAGCAACTGCTGACCCTTGGTGAGGCTAAAACCAGCTTCCGTGGCGGCTGGCGTTTTGAGGTATTCCAGGACTCCACACTTTCCGTCTGGGCTTTCCTTAAACCAAAGCTCACCACCAGGAAAGCTTTCGCCTTCAACAAGGAGGCTGAAGTAATGGTTACGAACCAGAGGGCTCTCTCAAGTGGAGAGGAATTAATCCCCCCCATTATCCTCTACGGCAAGAACTTCTACCCTATAGAGGAAATGGAGGGGGCGATGTTCTTCCGCTGGATTGAGGGGCGAACAGCCAATCTGATTATTATTAACCTGAATCGAGAAGTGGTGACCGGAGATTTAACCTTTCAGGGTTTAAGCTTCCACCGGTTGAAGACCTTGGAAATCTATTACCTCCATGAAGAGCTCCCCGAGCTATTGAAAGCCTTCCAGGTCTCCCCTCGCCAGGTGGAGAGGTTAGTAATCAAAGAGCTCGAGCTGCAGCCAGGGGTAAATATATTACCCATTATAATACCGCAAGGGGCAGAAAACATAAGGGAGATTACCGGAAAGCCCGACCCGCGGGATGTAAGCATTGGGCTGGGGGAGATGAGGTTACTTAACATCCACAAGGTTATGACGGAAAGGGTTACTTCCCCTTTAAAAGCGCGGGAATTGGTCCCCTATCAGACCAGCATGGAAGGGAGAATCAAATTCCTCAGAGCTTATTTTACCAGAGAGGAGAGAGAAGAGGAGATTTTACCCCTCCTTTCTATCCCGCTGAATAAGAGCTACTCTTTGGAAGAGTACCCCTATCTTGACGCTGTGCTGTGGGTTGATAACCCTGACATAGGGGAAATAGACATCGCCTTAGAGATAGAGGTGGAAAAGCTCCCCTCTGAAAAACCTATAACGCCACAAAATAAACCTACTATCAAACTACTCAATATTGCCTATCAGTCGATTACTGAGGAGCTTCGCAACTTAAACCTACAAGAGCTGGTAGAAGAAAGAATCAAATACAGATTCCCTTTATCTTCGGAAGAGAACCTTTACTGCCGTTTGAAGGGGATATATCTCATAGCCCATAAGAAGTGGGGGACCGATTGCTCCGGCGATGACAGGGGTCAATATAACTTCTACTTCGGCAACATCGGCTTGTATGACCAAAGACAGGCTATTGATGTATCCTTTATCAACCTCCTGGAATCTATGGAGGAAAAGAAGGCGGGTATAAAGGTCCATCCCCTTAAAGGGGATGAGAGCCTGAACTTTTCTCTCACCGAGGGGGAGATGGACATCCTTCTCGACTTCAGCAGCCGCAGGGAGGTAGGCTTATCCATAGCGCCCTTCCGGGTTGATTGCCAGAGGGAGCCCTTTTTCGGCTATGAATATTGGGTGGAAAGACCCGAAGATTCCTACCTGTATTGCCTGCTGGGTATCGATACCAACAACGACGGTCTCCCTGACAAGAGGGTCTTCCCCGGGCTGTCCTTCCCCTTAAGCGGATTTTTACATACCTCCACTCGAGCGGATCTGCAAGTAGATTTCTATGAGAGCCTCACCCCCCCTATGTTCCCCTACAATACAGAAGAAGGTTCAAAAGGAAAATTTCTGGTTGTGAAAGATGATAATCCCATTCAGCTTACCTGGGAAAGATGGGAGGCGAGGTCAGAGAGCGTATCAATTGGAGAAGCCGACCCGCGCCGCATTATATTAACCACCAGATTAAACGACCCTCCCCAAAATCACCGCTACCAGTTGTCCTTTATCCCCGCCGAGTGGGAGACTGACGACACCCGCAGCGGCTTCCGCCGGGTGGAGGTGGACCTAAGGGATATAATCATCCCCGGCCCCTGCAGGATAGTTTCCCTCGATTTCATATTTACTAAATTGTGGAAAATAGGAATCCCCATCACCGACCTGATGAAGGAAAACTTCCGGCGGTATCGCATAAGAAATATCAAATTTTACCATAAGTCTTCGGGGAGAGTATCGGACTTCCTTAAGGATTTAAGCAAAGCAAGACTCACCATGCTCCAGCTTGATGAAATTCCCTTAATCCTCTCTTTAGTGGATACAGCCCCCTTCCTTTCCCTCCCCAAAGACCCTGCGTCCCTTTCTACCAGGAGTGGAGAGCCCTCGCTCGGGAGGATGGATATGGAGAGCCTGAAGGATGGGTTCTGGGTCAACCTTGGAACTCACCGGCTGGAAAAGGGGAGTCACCGGATAAGAAAATACCAGAACAACCTTTTTGATGTTATGCTGCTCTATTTGAGCTCTGGGGCAGACTCCCAGCCCTTCTCCATTGGAGAGGTTAAGGAAACTCCAATATCCCCTGGAGGGAGGCTCTGGGCTCCAGGTGTGGGAAGGGTCAAATTGAATTTCCAGAGGGTAAACGCCACCAAATATAAGGTGAATGGAAAAGCAGCCCGCTCCTTCTGGCTGGTCTTCAACGAGAGCTTCGACCCCGGCTGGAGAGCATATCTCAGCTTGAAAGAGAAAACTTCCAGCATGAAAGGGGCTCCCTCACAGAAGCCCTCATCAACTTCATGGAAGAAGAAGGAACTCCGCAACCACATTATGGTAAACGGCTATGCAAACGGCTGGTATGTGGATATACCCTCCCTGCCTTCTGAAGGCAAACAGGAGAGTGAGTTTTCCATCATCCTGCAATTCCGACCCCAGCTTCTGTTTACCATAGGACTGATAATATCGGGGCTTACCCTCCTGGCCTGTGTAGCTTACCTAATTCTGTATTACCGCAAACGCACGGTGGCTAATAAACCTTAAATAGGAGATGAGAAAAAAGAAATCAAACAGAAGGCTGTTGTCTCTGGGGACGAAGGTCTTTATCGTCCTTCTCCTCCTCGGTGTCCTCTTCTTCTTGCTTAATAAAGAGGATGTAGCCGACTGGCTGGTAGTAGCTGCTTTTGGTTTGGTCTTCATTGCTTTGTTGGTAGAATTGGAGAGGGAATTTCACCTCCTGGTGAGGACTAAGAAGAGTCTCCAGCTCATTTACAACCTCATAAGGAGAGCCCCAGGTTATTTCACCAAAGCAACTCCTAAACAGAATTGGCTTACCACATTCTCCTCTGCCCATCCTCGCCTTGCGCTTTGCTCCCTCTTTCTGCTGGTAACTTTCATCTTCCTCCTGCCTCTCTTGTTCCAGATGCAGTCGGCGGTGTATGGCTTGCCGGGGGATACCTGGAGCTCTATGTGGTGGCAGTGGTGGAAGGATTACGCTCAAGAGAATAACCTCGACTATCTCAAAGTGAGCCTCGTCAACGCCCCCTTCGGGTTAGATAATACCGGATTTCCTTTTCAGGTCTTGCAGATTCTTGCCTATGACTATCTTTACAAAGCCGCCGGCCCCTATCTCTATCGAAATATCTTAACCCTGCTCAGCTTCTTTCTCTCCGCCCTTTTTACCTATATGCTGGTTCACTATCTCACCCGAAGCCGGTTAGCCGGGGCAGTATCGGGAGTGGTCTTCGCCCTTGCCACTTACCACCTCTTTCACGCCTATCAGCATCTGGACTTAGCCAATATACAGTGGATACCTTTGTTCGCTTTATCCCTGGTAAAACTGGTAAGCGAGGTAGAGCACTATTCCGACTGGAAGAAGCTCCTCAAAAATGTCGCCTTTTGCACCGTTTCCTATGCTCTGGTCATATTTGAAAACTATTATTACGGCTATATGGTAGCTATCTTCAGCTTGATCTTTCTCCTCATATATCTCATCTACCGCTCCACCTGGAAGCTTCCCCAATACCACGGAAAGAAGATAGCCATCGCCCTGGTGCTAACCCTCCTCCTGGTGACCATAGTGGTCCTTCCATTTATTTATGGGTATGTCAAAACCTTCGCTGCTCAGCCCGAAGGGATTTCTTCACAGAAGCCCACCGCATACTCCCGAGTTTATCCCCAGCTCTTCTTTTTCAGTGCTCACCTGAGGGACTATTATCTCCCTCCAGTGGACCATCCTCTGTGGGGGGGAGGTGTGGAGCGAATTGTAAGCAAGTTCAAGGATTACGACAACCTCTTTGAAAACACACTCTTTCTGGGATACCTGCCCCTCCTGCTTACCGCCCTTGCCTTGGTAAGATTCTGGCGGGGGGGAAGCTGGCGAAATAGTCCAAACAAGAAGACCCCTCTGCCCGACCAGAATCTCCGCCGATGGACCTTTACCTTCGCATTGCTTGCCCTGGTGATGGTTGTATTCTCCGCCCCCCCTGTATCCAGGTTTTTCGGGATACCGGTGTACTTCCCCTCTCACCTCCTGCATAAGCTCTTCCCCATGTTCAGGGTTTACGCCCGATTTGGCATCCTGGTGATGCTGTGTGTTGCCGTATTAACCGGCATCGGGCTCGCCTATCTATTGCAGAGAATAAGAACCGCTCATCACAGGTCAATACTGGTAGCCATAATAATCGGTGTGGTGATGCTGGAATTCGCCAATTTTCCCCCTTACCGCACCACCCGTGACCCCGAGGTGTCCGAGTTCTATCAATGGTTAGCCGCCCAGCCTCAGGATGTGGTGATGGCAGAGTATCCCCTGGTAAGCTTCGAGGAACCTCAAACCTATCAATACCTCTCCTATCAAAAGTTCCACCAGAAGAGACTCTTTAACGGTGCCGTCTTAGGCACAGTGTATGATTCCATAAGGAAAGAGCTGGTCGACATCAGCCGCCCGGAGACGGTGAGCTTCCTGAAAAGCCTGGGGGTGAGATATATTATTATTCATAAAGACCTCTACTTAGAGGGACCCATCCCTCGCCCCCTCCAGAGGTATTACAGCACCCGATACCAGGATGAGTTCTTTCCCGAATTCAATAAAAACCAGCCTCCCTCCATTGAAGAGAAGAGCGGCTTAAAGCTGGTCTGGTTTTCCAGTGAGCTTTCTGCCTACGAGGTCACCGCTAAACCCTCGCCTCTCATCCTCGCCTACCATATGAACATAGGGGAAGAGGAGGATTGGGGGGAGGAAGGGCTCTGGCGTTGGATGGAGAATAACGGAGAAATTCTCCTGTTCAACACCACCAATAATCCCTTATCAACAAAGGTGGAATTCAAAGCCGGCTCCTTTCACATCGACCGCCACCTCGAAATCTACCTCAACAATAAGCTGATCACCACTATCTTGGTCAACACCGCCAGGATGAAAGAGATAGAGCTCCCTGCCATCTCACTAAAGCCGGGGATGAATTTTTTGAGGCTCTATGCTCCCGAGGGGACGCAAAATATCGACCAGGTTCTCCAAAGCGGGGACCTCAGGGATGTGAGCATCTGCCTCTCACCTCTGCGGATAACCCTGAAATGAGACTCAAAAAATGAGAAATGGGGAACATTGCAGCAAAGGAAACGGCAAGATTTATTTAAGAGCTTTTCTTCTTTTTTATTTTTTTCATAAATAAATGTTGACAAATATTAGTTTTTCTATTATACATAAAATTAATATTCAACAAAAGGAGGTGAAAATTTATGTAGTGGAAAATTTCTCTTAATGTTAACCTTTGCTTGATAATAAGGAGGTTGTAATGAGTAAAGAGAAAAGGCATTGTTTATTAATCCTCACCATACCTCTCCTCCTGGTTTTGCTTTTACCCCTGATGGTGGCAAACTCTGGCAGTCCACAGGCGGCAAGTCAGAGCAGGAAGCCCACAGCTCTTGCTCCAGATGGTGACCTTCCCTTCGACCCCCGGGAGGTGGTGGAGCAATCTTCCAGCCCAGGGGTCATCGACCCCATGGTGAGCAACTACACCACCATTGCCGCTGCCAGCGATTACCAGCGAGAGCCCCGGGTTGCTTACAACTCCACCAATAACACCTACCTGGTTGTCTGGGAGGATAAACGCAACGGCACCAATTATCGCATCTACGGTCAGAGAGTCAGGGCCGATGGGAGCCTGTTGGGCTCCAATATACCTATCTGGTTTGGCACCAAGGATGCGAGATACCCTGATGTAGCTTACAACTCCTTTAGCAACAACTGGCTGGTGGTATGGCAGTACGATGGCGAAAGTACAGGCAATTGGTATATACTATGTAGAGGGGTCAACATTGATGGTTCACTATTCCCATCATTGTCCGCCTATGTGGTTGCCTATGACGCCGATTCCAAGCAGCAATATCCCAGAGTGGCATACAACTCCACTCAACATAACTTCTGCGTGGTCTGGGAAGATGAAAGAGATTATGCTACCCTTGGTTGGGAGGTCTATTCCCGCATTGTGGGTTCCGATGCTGAACCGATTGGCTCAATAAACCCAGTGGTAGGTTACACTGAAGACCAGTGGGCACCCGCCATCGCCTACCTCCCCTCGGTCGACGGCTACCTGGTCGCCTGGGTGGAAGAATGGAACTATCCAACCACCGGATATGATATTGCGTGCAAGCGAGTAAATAAGGATGGTATCCCCTTGAGCACTTCCGGTCAATGGGTGGTGAATGCATCCGATAGCCAGCTTAATCCTGAGGTAGCTGCCAATACCATCGATGACAACTTCATGGTAGTATGGCAGGATGCCCGCAACAAGGCGAGCACCGGCTACGACATTTACGGTCAGCGGATGAGCAGTGCCAATACCCCTGCTCAAGTGGGGAGCGGGATTGTCATGTGCACCTTCATCTATGACCAAGCGTATCCGACGGTCTGCTACTCGCCCACTTACAACAGGTATCTGGTCGCCTGGCATGACTTCAGACCCAGCGCCACTATGGCCGACATCTACGGGCAGCTGGTCAAAAACGACGGCACCGTGGAGGGACCATTAAATGGTTTTAGACTCTCTTCCCAGTACGGTGTAAACGAGGTTTACCCCCACATAGCCTGGAACTCCTCCCACCGCAACTTCTTCCTGGTGCAGGAGGACAACCGCTACTTCGCCAGCAGTTCCTACGACATCTTCGGCAGAAAGGTCACCATTGAGTCCGCTATCCTCACCGGGATGGGCTTCGGGGGTAAATCGTGGTATAAAGCCTTTGACATCTACGGGCGCCGCTTCCAGAATATCAAAGCCTTCGGAGGGGCTAATCCCAACGGGGAGATAGATGTGAAGGTGGCTGACCTGAACCTGGATGGCAACCCTGAAATGGTAGTGGCTCACGGCTCCGGGGGGAAGTCGTGGATAAAGATATTCAACTACGACGGCACCTTATACAATTCCTTCAAGTGCTTCGGGGCTTCTAACACCGGGGGGCAGGTGCACCTGGCGGTGGGGAACTTCGCTGTCGGCACCGACCTGGAGATTGCCGTGGCTACCGGCAGGAACGGCACCTCCCAGGTGAAGGTCTTCGAGACCTATGGTACGCTCAGGGCGAGCTTCAAGGCCTATGGAGCGGCTAACGCTGAGGGGGAGGTCTATCTGGCGGCTACCGATTTTGATGGGGATGGCAAAGATGAGATAATCACCGGCACCGGCATCGGGGGCAACTCCCTGGTGAAAATCTTTAGTAACACGGGCACCTTCCAGGGCTCCTTCTATGCCTTTGGCAGCGAGAACACCCAGGGTTCCATCCACCTGGCTGCCGGCAACTTTGATGCTATCACCTCAGATAAGGAGATAGCGGTGGCTACCGGCCAGGGGGGAACCAATACGGTGAAGATATTTGAGCAGAACGGCACCCTCATTGACTCTTTTGTAGCCTTTGGTAGTGGGGGCAATCCCACAGGTTCGGTGCACCTCGGCGCAGTGGAGATTGGTGCTTTTGCTGGCGCGATAGATGAAATTCTCTGTGGTCAGGGTTATGGAGGGAACTCCTGGGTGAAGCTATTTTACTCCTATGGCTCTTTGATCCGGTCGTTCAAAGCCTTCGGTGGCACCAACGCCAACGGGGAGGTCTATGTCTCCGGCTCCCGCTCCCACTGATATTAAGAAACCCTGAATAGGAGAGAAGCTAAAAAATCTGCTTCCCTTAGCAGATACGGGGGGCAGGGGACCCGAAAGGGCTCCTTCCCCTTTTTTATTAAAAATATAATTATTGACAATCGTATTTTGATTTGATATCTTAAAGGAAATTTTTAAATGCAGGATGGGGGACCATTTTCTTTGCAATGCATCTTTAACAACTATACAACTTTTAATTTAAAAAGGAGGGATATTATGTTACCAATTAAAAGACATTCAGGATTTATCATCATCTCGTCCTTGTTCCTTATTCTCTTCTTTCCCCTGAGCTTTTCCAGCTGCAGCAGTCCACAGGCGGCAAGTCAGAGCCAGGAGCCGACAGCTCTTGCTCCAGATGACGCCCTTCCCTTCGACCCCCGGGAGGTGGTGGAGCAATCTTCCAGCGCGGAGGTTATCGACCCTCTGGTGAGCAGCTACACCACCATTGCCGTTGCCGGCAATAACCAGCGGGAACCCAGGGTGGCTTACAACTCCACCGATAACACCTACCTGGTCGTCTGGGAGGATCAACGCAGTGGCGACTGGCAGATCTACGGTCAGAGAATCAATGCCGATGGCAGTCTGTTAGGCTCTAATATCGCTATCTTTGCGCAGCCTTATCCCACCAGATACCCCGATGTAGCCTACAGTTCCACCAGCAACTACTGGTTGGTGGTATGGCAGTATGATTATTATGGCGACTGGGACATAGCACAAAGGAGGGTCAATTCCGATGGCTCATTAGCAGCAAACACTTACAATGTTTCCCAAACTACTGGTTCCGCCCAGCAATATCCCCGAGTGGCTTACAACTCCACCGAAAACAACTTCTGCGTGGTCTGGCAGGACGGAAGGAACGCAGCCACCCATGAGTATGATGTATATTCCCGCATAGTAACCGGCAATGAGGCGCCGACTACGCTGGAGAACGCGGTGGTACATAATTATTACGACCAGAAGAAACCTTCCATCGCCTACCTCCCCTCGGTCAACGGCTATCTGGTCGCCTGGGAGGAGGAGTGTAACTTATCGATTTCCGGCTGGGATATATGGTGCTACAGAGTAAATAAGGATGGTCTTTCCGTGGGGGCATGGGTCGATGTGACTTCTGCCTCAAACAGTCAGCGCAGGCCGAAGGTGGCTGCCAATACCACTGATAACAACTTCCTGGTCGTCTGGCAGGACTACCGCAGCACCTCCCACTTTGACATCTACGGTCAGCGGATGAGCAGTGCCGATACCCCTGCCAAGGTGGGAAGTGAGATTGGCATATGCACTGAATTAGCCGATCAGTCTTCACCTGCAGTCTGCTACTCCCCCACTTACAACAAGTATCTGGTCACCTGGTATGACTACCGCAGCACCACCCATTACAACATCTATGGTCAGTTGGTCAAAAACGACGGCACCAAAGAGGGAGTCAATGTCCAGCTCAAAAGCCAGGACGGCGTCAACGATTTCTACCCCCACCTGGCCTGGAACTCCTCCCACCGGAACTTCTTCCTGGTCTGGCAGGACGACCGCTACGATGCCACCACCGGTAACGACATCTTCGGCAGAAAGGTGACCTATGAGTCGGCCGTCCTCACCGGAATGGGCTATGGGGGGAACTCGTGGTATAAAGCCTTTGACATCTTTGGGCGCCGCTTCCAGAATGTAAAAGCCTTCGGAGCGGCCAATCCCAACGGGGAGATAGATGTGAGGGTAGCCGACCTGGACCATGATGGCAACCCTGAGATAATAGTGGCTCACGGTTCCGGGGCGAAGTCGTGGATAAAGATATTCAACTACGACGGCACCTTATATGGTTCCATCAAGTGCTTCGGGGCTGCCAACACCGGGGGGCAGGTGCACCTGGCGGTGGGGGACTTCGATGCAGACCCGTTAGACCTGGAGATAGCCGCAGCCACGGGGAGGAATGGGACCTCCTGGGTGAAAGTCTTCGAGACCGATGGTACGGTCAAGGCGAGCTTCAAGGCATACGGAGCAGCAAACACCCAGGGTGAGATATATCTGGCGGCTGCTGATTTTAATGTAGATGGCAAAGATGAGATAATCACCGGCACCGGCATCGGGGGCAACTCCCTGGTGAAAATCTTTGACAGGACGGGCACCTTCCAGAGCTCCTTCTATGCCTTTGGCAGCGAGAACACCCAGGGTTCCATCCACCTGGCAGCCGGCAACTTTGACGATAGCACCGCAGGTAAGGAGATAGCGGTGGCCACCGGCTATGGGGGGACCAACCGGGTGAAGGTCTTTGAGCAGAACGGCACCATCATCACCTCGTTTTATGCCTTTTGGAATATTGACAATCCTCATCGCTCGGTGCATATCGAAGCGATGGAGAGCCAGCCGTTTAGTGACGGGATACACGAAATAATCTGCGGTCATGGTCAGTATGGGAAATCCTATGTGCATATTTTTAGCTTCTCTATATCTGACAGCAGGTTCAGGAGAATCAAGCGTTTTAAAGCCTTTGGTGCCATCAACGACCGTGGGGAGGTCTATGTCTCCGGCTGCCGCTCCCACTGAGAGAGAGAAACCCTGAAGGAGACTGGATAAGACCTGTTCACCCCTTGCGGAGGAGGTTATCCATCTTTTGAGCGGCATGATAAGCTCTTCGCAGAGACCTCCCTGTGAGGATACTCCAGCGGGGCTCGAGGATGTGGGTTCCCTGGTAGCCTATCGCCCGGAACTTGCTCATTACTCCTTCCCAGTCTATTATCCCGGAGAAGGGGAGAAGATGGTTGTCCTTGTCCCCTCTGGTGTCGTGGAGGTGAGTAGTAAGAATATAAGAGGCAGTTTGCGCTATTCCCTCTGGCAGGCTGCCGGTGAGATGTGCATGGGCTATATCAAGGCAGATGCCCACCCCCTTTAGTGATGAATCCTTTATCAATGCTGCCAGCCGATGGGGAAGGGATAGCTGATTAACGATGTTCTCCACCGCTATGCTGACTTTCAGGGGGCGACAGCTCTCCTCCAGCTCCTGCAGGCTTTTTATCCCCTGAGCGACCATCTTTTCGTCCCAGCTATCATTGACATTGCCAAAGTGCACCACCAGATACCTCACCTCTATCTTTTTGCAGATGGAGAGGGCTCTTTTGATGAGGTCAACCGCCTCGCTGCGCTTCTCTTCGTCCACAGAGCAAATGGAGAGCCACCGCCCCCTCAGAGCATCGGAGATGTGGGAGTAAAAGGGGGCATGAATGGAGCTCACCCGCAGACCCGCTCCTTTTATGGCTTGGGTTATCTCTTCTACTCTGGCAGGATTGGTGAAGTCAAAATGGGGACGGTTGGCGTAAAGCTCTATGGTCTGAAACCCCTGGCGGGCGATTCTTTTTATTAAGCGGGGGGTGAGGGGGCGATTGGCAAAGATGTGGGTGGATAAGCCTATCTTCATACCGGGCAGTCCTTCATGTTTTCAGAAGTAGGGCATCCCCCATTGTAAGTGGGGAGGATGATGTTGTCAACCCCTATATGGAGAAGTCTTGGTGCATCTGCTGAGACTCCTGCCCTAAAAAATTTACTTGATTAATTGGCGTAAGAAGTGATATAAAGTTATCATTATGGGGGCGAGGATGAAGTTGAAAGGGGTTCACAGGGTTTTATCCCAGGAGTGGAAGCGCTTCCGCAGGGTGCTGCGGATGTTCTTTGAGGACCGATGTGTCCTGTGGGCGACGGCTATGTCTTTTGGCACTCTCTTTGCCATTGTCCCTCTCATTGTCCTGGCTTTCCCCCTGGTCTCCAATTTCCAGGTCTTTGCCAATACGGAGGCTACGTTTCGGGCTTTCATCTTCAAGCATCTGGTTCCCTCTTCGGGGGATATAATAAACAGCTATATCACTCAGTTTGTGGAGAGGAGCACTTCGCTCAATGTCTGGGGTTTGATTGTGCTGGTGCTGATAGCGGTCTCCATGCTCATCTCCATTGAGCACGCCTTTAATAACGTCTTTAAGGTTAGAAAAGCCAGACCTTTTATCCACAAGTTTGCCATATACTGGACCGGCATTACCGTCACCCCCTTCCTCATTGGTGTGTCCTTTTACCTGTCAAACATTATCCCCAACCTGCTGGGGAAGACCAGCTTCTTCTCTTACCTGCGATATGTCTGGGGGCATATCTTCCCTTTGCTGTTGACCTGGCTGGCTTTCTTTATTCTCTACAAGATTTTTCCCAATAAGGAGATTAAGACAGTCCCTGCCCTGATAGGGAGCTTCGTAGCTGCCTGCTTCTGGGAGATTGCCAAAGCCGCCTTCAGTTTCTTCATCCCCCGGGCGGCTACCGTGCCACAGCTCTATGGTCCGCTCAGCACCTTTTTGCTGTTTATGGTCTGGATAGAGTGGTCGTGGATTAACCTACTGTTTTGCGGAGAGCTGACCTATGATATAGAGCAGCAATGGCTGCGGAGTTATGGCAGGGGAAAAAGAGCCCCTGACCCGGAGAACTACCGGGAGTTTTACGCCCTGCGGATTGTGCAGTGTATTATGGACAGCTTCAAAGCGGGCAAGGGTCCTCTTAAGGGGTCTGAGATCGCCCGTAAGCTGAAGCTCCCCCGCCAATTTGTGGATGGGGTAATGAAAGCCCTGGAGAGCAGGGAGCTTGTCGCCGAACTACCAGGGAGAAGAGGTAGGTATCTTCTGGCTAAAAGCCCTGAGCTTATTAGCTTCGCTGATGTAATATTTTCTATTAACAAGAACCTGTTCCTCCCTCCCCAAACAGAGGGGGAGCGGGGGAAGATAGGTCAGGTTTTCCAGCGGGTGAGGAAAAGCCTGGAGAACACCCTCAAGGCAAAAGGCTTCGATTATCAGCAGAAGGAATAGCACTCCATAAACCCCATTAGCAATAAAAAGGAAGGGGTGTTTCTATGAGAATTTTTAACAATCCCAAGAAGCTTATTATACCAAAAAGTTATCATTTGAGGTGTCAGATAGAGATTCTTGAATGAACGAGATGTTTTGCAAAATATAGCGATGTTAATGCATCAAACTAAGTAGTTCGGTTATTTTAAGTTATATAATATTCACAATTTTAAAATGAGAATTTATATAACTCACTGTTCTAAAAAGAAAGATGATTTGTTAAAAAATACCGATAAGGAAGTAACTCCAGATAAGTTATATTCAGCAATGTACATTCAACGCTTTATAAATAAGTGCAGAGAGAGGAAGGTTGAATGGGCGATTTTATCAGATTTATATGGCGTATGGTTTCCTAATGTTAAACACAAATGGTACGAGAAAGACCCTGATAAAGTTACATTTAAGGAATTTAGGGACCTCCTAAATGATTTTGACCAAAAACTTAAAAAATATGATGAAATATGGTTCTATTACAATCCTGGTCGCTTTCATATTTTGTATAATGTACTATTAGAAAAAACTAAACTGAAATATAAAGTACAACAATTTACTCATATCAAAGAGATTGTTAAGAGCATGGATTAAAAATGTCCGATCTATGCAAATGGTTGCACGAGCAATTGGAATCACTGCCTACTATCAGTTCCCCTTTTTCACTAGAGAATTTACCCGAAAATGGTATATATTTCTTTTATGAAAATGGGGAAATTTGGGGGCACTATGGAAATAAGCCAAGAATAGTCAGAATTGGCACTCATACGGGTGAAAGAAATTTTAGAAGTCGTATTAATCAGCACTACCTTTTAGATGAATCAAAAAAAATGAACTTCGAAATGGATAAGCCTAAAATTTCTGATAGAAGTATTTTCAGAAAAAATATCGTAAGGGGATTGCTAAACAGAGAAAAAGATGGTTACCTAGAAATTTGGAATATAGACTTCACCAAAAAGTTAAATACAAAATTATTTGGACATTTGCGAAATATAGAAAAGGAAAAAAGATTAGAATCAAAAATTACAATAATCATCAGAGAGAGATTTTCTTTTAAATTTATTGTGATGGATAGTCAAAAGCAGAGAAAAAGGCTTGAAAGATCTCTTATAGGAACAATAGCAAGTTGCAAATTATGCAAACCCTCGGGTAATTGGCTAGGAAATTATTCTCCTAAAAGAAAAATTGAGGAAAGTGGGTTATGGTTAGAACAGAATCTTACTGCTGATAAAATAGATGAGAATGATAAAGATACTATTTTAAATGCGATTAGTAGGACTAAAAAGTGGATTACGTGCGGCTTATGACACAGCATAAAAATTTTCATACTCGACTGAGCTCCGCCAATTTTATGATTTACAAAAACTTATTTTATACTAGGAGCATTAAACAAAATCATTGGATAGAGGATTAAAAATGATTAAAGAAGGAATGATTGAAGACGGGGACCAGCTCTCCAAGTGGAACACCCAATGGGAGGTGGTGACCGACCAGGTAGCAGGTGGTTCCTCTACCTGTGCTATTCAGATAATCCCCCAGGGAGCAGAAGGTTCGGCAAAGTCCCTCCAACTCAGCGGGAAAGTGACCACCAGCTTCGCCTTTGGCTTTGCCGGCGTATCTCTCTACCTCGCCCCTCCGGGTGCTGAGGCAGCGGATGTCAGTCGGTATAAGGAGATACAGTTCTATGCCAAAGGGGATGGCAAACAATACCGGGTGGTCTTTGCCACTCTGGCGGTTACCGATTTTGACGATTTCTCCCACCTGTTCACTGCAAGAGAAGATTGGCAGTTGGTGAAAATTCCCTTAGCTGAGCTGAGACAGATGGGCTTTGGCAAAAGGGTAAAGTGGACCGGGAGGGATGTAACCTCTCTGCAGCTTACGACCTTTGGTGCCCCTTATAAGTCCTTCCTGTTAGTAATAGATGAGGTC
>NJBL01000035.1 GCA_005223145.1 bacterium (candidate division B38) B3_B38
TTCTGAATCTGGGGCTTTTCCCGGTCCTTTTTGCAGAGTCGACTATAAAGGCAATTTCCTCCGTTATCCGCTGCCAGGTTGATAAGCAGGAGACGGTGGCTAAGGTTCTTCTTCGCAATATTAAGATAATTCAGGGCAGGCAGAAGATGACCCTGAACTTTGAGGACAAAAACCTCCTCTGGGTGGAATTTCATATCGATGGCAAGCTGATAGTCACCGACAGAGAGCCACCTTATGAGTGCTATTATGATTTCGGCGTAGCGACCCGGGAGCACGATATAGCAAGTATTGGCTACTATCCAAAGGAGACCATCCATCAGACCCACTCTCCCTATGAACGAGAGGAGAAAGCTATCCCCCCTCGAGAGCCAAACAAGCTGAAGGTAAAGATCACCTCTCCTCCTCCCGACACTTACCTGTCAGGGAAAATAGTCATCTCCGCTGAAGCCTATACCCCACCAGGAACATCAGTCGAGCGAGTGGAGTTCTATATCGACCAAAAGCTGGTTTTCACCGACCGTGACCCAGCCTATCAATTCTCCTATGATGCCGGGCATGGATTTAACCGCAAAATAATAGAGGTAGTAGCCTATAACAGCGAAGGAGAGAAGGGGAGCGACCTTATCGTCTTGCGTGGTTCCGAGGGCTTTCTCTTTGAGGGAATGGTGAATCTGGTGACTCTTGATGTCACGGTAACCGATAAAAGAAATAAGTATATCACCGGGCTGGATAAGGATGATTTCCGAGTCTATGAGGAAGGGGTTATTCAGAAGATTACCCATTTCACTCGGGAGGGGCGTCCTCTGGTGATAGGCTTGCTCCTCGATAGCAGCGGGAGCATGGGGGGGCTTAAAATAGTCCGGGCAAGGGAAGGGGCGAAAAAGTTTATCCCCACGCTGAAGGATGACGAGGAGGCATTTATCATCGATTTTGATAGCAAGGTCAAGTTCCTTCAGGACTTTACCAGCGATAAAGGGGAGTTCCTCGCTGCGATAGACTCCGTTGTGGCTGAAGGGGCTACTAACCTGAATAAAGCCCTCTGGGAGGCTATAAAGAAGCTGGAAGATAAAACAGGTAAAAAAGCCATTATCCTGCTTTCCGATGGGAAGGATACTGTGCAGGAGATGACCGAGGAGCAGGTGCTGGAGGCAGCCAAGAGAGCCGAGGTCAAGATATATTCCATCGGGATTATTGAGAAATGGCTCACCCTATCAGCCCCCTTCAGGCGTCAAACCCCCTCTGAGGAAAAAGGGCTGGGGGAGATAGTGCTGAAGTCGCTCTCCGATTGGACCGGGGGAGAGGCTTTCTTCCCATCATCGGTAAGTCGATTGGGTAAAATCTATCTGCAGATTGCCAAGGAGCTCCGTTCCCAATACTCCCTGGCATACACCTCGACTAACCAAAAACAAGATGGCACCTGGCGGACTATTCAGGTCAAGATACGCAACCGACCAGATTATATGGTCCGCACCCGCAAGGGCTATTATGCCTGGCGAAGGTAATGGAGCTTGCATAATATGTCGCATCGAGATTCCATAGCAGCCCGCCAGAGAGGGGTAAAGACGCTTTATCTCTTCTTGCCTCTATTTCTGAGTGTGGGGATATTTCTGGTCTTTTCTGCAGAGTCGACTCCAAAAGTAATTTCTTTAACTTCCCGCTGCCAGGTTGATAAGCAGGAGACGGTGGCTAAGGTCCTCCTTCGCGAAAATAAAATAATTCAGGGCAGGCAGAAGATGACCCTGAACTTTGAGGACAAAAACCTCCTCTGGGTGGAATTTCATATCGATGGCAAGCTGATTGCCACTGACAGGGAGCCTCCTTATGAGTTCTCTTATGATTTCGGCGAAGCACCCCTGGAGCACGAGATAGCGGTTATTGGCTACTATCCAAGGGAGACCATCTATCTGACCCCCTCTCCCTCCGAAAAGAAGGAGGAGGAAGCCGTTCCACCTCGGGAACCAAAGGGGCTGGAGGTGAAAATCACATCTCCCCTTCCTAACACCTATCTGTCGGGAAAGGTAGCCATATCCGCCGAGGTCTCCACCCCTCCAGGAACATCGGTCGAGCGAGTGGAGTTCTATATCGACCAAAAGCTGGTTTTCACCGACCAGGAGCCGCCTTATCAGTTCTCCTGGGATGCCGGGCAGGGCTTTAACCAGAGAATAATAGAGGTGGTGGCTTATAACAGCGAAGGAGAGAAGGGGAGCGACCTCATTGTCTCGCGCGATTTAGAGGGCTATCTCTTTGAGGCAAGGGTGAACCTGGTGACCCTTGATGTCACGGTCACCGACAAAAGAAACAAGTATATCTCCGGTCTTGATAAGGATGATTTCCGAGTCTATGAGGAAGGGGTTATTCAGAAGATTACCCATTTCACTCGGGAGGAGCGCCCTCTGGTTATAGGCTTGCTCCTTGATAGCAGCGGGAGCATGGAAGGAATTAAGATGGTTCGGGCAAAGGCAGGGGCGGTAAAGTTTATCCATACTCTGAAGGAGAACGAAGAGGCATTTATAATAGATTTTGATAGCGAGGTTAAGGTCCTTCAGGACCTCACCAGCGATAAAGGGAAGCTCATTACTGCCATCGACTCCACTTATGCTGATGGGGCTACCGCCCTGAATTTAGCCCTCAGGGAGGGGATAAAGAAGCTGGAAGATAAAACGGGAAGAAAAGCCATTATCCTGCTTTCTGATGGGTATGACACCGTACAGGAGATGACCGAGGAGCAGGTATTGGAGGCAGCCAAGAGAGCCGAGGTCAAGATATACTCCATCGGGATTATAGAGAGATGGCTCACCCTACCAGCCCCCTTCAGGCGTCAAACACCCTTTGAGGAAAAAGGGCTGGGTGAGATAGTGCTGAAGTCGCTCTCCGATTGGACCGGAGGAGAGGCTTTCTTCCCCCAATCGGTGAGCCGACTGGATAAAATTTACTTGCAGATTGCCCAGGAGCTCCGCTCTCAGTACGCTCTGGGTTACACCTCCATTAACCAAAAGCAAGATGGTAGCTGGCGCAGCATCAAAGTGGAGCTCACCGATAAGAAACTGAAAGCCCGCACCAAAAAGGGTTACTACGCCCCTGAGAAACAACAGCCCACCGAAAAAGAGAAGTCATCCCTTTCGCCATTCAGGCATAATTAGTATCAGCCCATAAAAGGCGGAAGTGCCTTGCTCTGAGAAGAGGAGAGTCCTTTTTCCCTTCTGCTGAAGGGAAGGTGGGGAATGCTAATCTATATACTTGCCGATGATTAAGTGGAGTTTCTTTCTGACCTCGGCAGAGATATGCTCTTTATCAGTAACGATGGCATACTTCAGGGCATCGGCGCATCGGCAAGTTCTTGCTGGTGGTATCCTGGCAATAGCCCGGGCGATGAGCTGTTTAGCTCGCAGGGTGTTTTTCTGCATTATCTCCATAACAAGCTCGGCGCTGACCGATTCTTCAGTCTGATGCCAGCAATCATAATCGGTTATCGTGGCGAGAGTGGAGTAGCAGATTTCAGCCTCCCGGGCAAGCTTCGCCTCGGTAAGATTGGTCATTCCGATAACATCTGCTCCCCAGTGACGATAGATATGCGACTCTGCGCGGGTGGAGAACTGGGGTCCCTCCATGCAGATGTAAGTTCCCCCTTTGTGGATGGAGAAACCCATCTCCTCGCCGGTGGTATAAAGTATCTCGCTGAGGACGGGGCAGAGGGGGTCAGCAAACTCTACGTGGGCGACGATTCCATCGCTGAAAAAGGTAGCCGGACGCCCTTTTGTGCGGTCGAAGAACTGCTCGGGAACCACAAAATCCCCCGGCTTCCTATCTTCCTTCATGCTCCCTACTGCGGAGACCGAAATGATGGCCTCCACGCCTAACATCTTGAAGCCGTATATGTTTGCCCGGTAGTTTATCTCCGTGGGAGAAAACCGGTGTCCCGCTCCATGGCGGGCTAAAAAAGCAACTTCCTTGCCGGCTAAGGTTCCCACCATATAATGGTCCGAGGGCTTCCCGAATGGGGTGGAGAGCGCTCTTTTTCCTGCCCCTTCCAGTCCTTCTATCTGGTAAAGTCCGCTTCCCCCGATAATACCTATCTTTAGTTGGCTCATAGAATAGCTCCTTGGCCGGAATTAAAACCTATAATGCAGAGTGGTCACCTTTTGAAGTCTGACAGGTGCTTTAAAAGTTGAAGCCAAATCCAGCGGTGAAGGTGACCTGTTGCTTGATGAAGTCGTTTAAGAGCTTCTGATATAACCCTTCAAATTTTAATGAGAGAAATTCGGTCATGTAATAGTCCACCCCACCGCCAATTATCATCCCCAGGCTATTGTCTCTCCAGTAAAGGGGAAGGGGTTCTTCGTCCTCCGTAATGGGCAGTAGCCCGAAGATGGTCTGGCGGAAAATGAACTGGTATAATCCCACCCCCGCACATATATAAGGAGAGATTCTCTTTTTCCCTGCGGAGACCACCACATTGAAGTAGAAGTACTGCTGGTCAATCTTTACATTGTCAACCCTATAAGATATGTAAGAGCTTAGATATTCCATCAGGTTGGGGATGTCTAACAGGAGCCTATCGGGACCCTGTAGATTGGTGAAGCCAGCCCCAAACCGTAAGCCAAAGATAGGGGAGAGAGAATACTGGAAGTCAATCACCATAACGGCGGTGGACTCGTATTCTTTGTCCAGATTTGTCAGATAGCCGACCCTCCCATCCAGTTTGTACCGGGCAGTTTGTGCCCAGGATACTGCCGACAGGCTTACTATCAGCAGCATACTGCCCACCAGCCTCGCTATTCCCTTTGTCATCCGCTTCTACCTTTCTTTTTAACGAAATTATAATCGGAATTGGTGTTAATAGCAAGAGAATAAGCGTCTCAGCAAAGTATTATATCTCTCTCTTCTTTCTTAGAATCGTGGTTTTTCCCTTAAAATTAAAGCCCGTCAAAGGGGGTCTGGGATGAGAGTTCAGCAGGTTGAAGAAGAGCAACTTTCTATCATCTCCCGGGCATGCCGGCGAGTGGTCTCGGTGATGGTCTCCCCTCCTAACATGCGAGCTATCTCCTCAATCAGCTCATCTTTATTCAGCTCTCTGATAAGGGCTCTGGTTCTCCTCCGATGGACTCTTTTTTCGACAAAATAGTGCTGCTGAGCGAAAGCAGCAATCTGGGGCAGGTGGGTGATGCAGATTATCTGGTGGACTGAAGAGAGGAGGCTGAGCTTTCTCCCCACTACTTCTGCTACCCGTCCCCCAATTCCGAGGTCAATCTCATCAAATATCAGGGTTTTGAAAGTCTCGGCAGTGTTTATGGTGCTTTTAAGAGCTAACATCAATCGGGATATTTCCCCTCCTGAGGCTATTTTTGCCAGAGGGCGAAGCTCCTCGCCAATGTTAGGAGCAATGAAAAACTCAACCTGGTCGATACCTCTCTCGTTACCCCACACCTCTCGCTTTCCAATTTTTATTGAGCCTGGACCCGGCAATACCGGCTGAAAAGAGGCTTCAAACTGGGTTTTCTCCATGGCCAGCTGGGAGAGTTCTTTTTCTACCAGGTGCTTAAGCTGCTTGGCGTCCTCTTTCCTTTTGGTTGATAGCTCTTCGGCAGCTTGATAATATCGGCTATATTCCTCTTCGAGCTGATTGGTTAGCTCCTCTATCTTTTCTTCATTGACGGAAATGGATTTCAATTCAGTCTGGGCACTTTTTTTAAAGTTCAGGATATCTTCAATGGTATCGCCATATTTCTTCTTCAGTCTCCTTATCTCCACCAGCCTGTCCTCAACTTCCTGTAGCTGTTGGGGATCGACCTTGACGCTTTGCAGGTAATCACGGAGAAAGAGGCTGAGGTCCTCCAGTTTATATTTTATCTCTTCCAGATTGGTAAGGTGAGGGGAGTAGCTATCATCGATATGGGTCAACTCCAGGAGCCTCTTTTTTATCTGGTCTATAATGGAGATGACGGAGTTTTCTTCTTCGTAGAGCAAGCTGTAGCTGTGAGAAGCCAGCTCATGGATTCGCTCAGCATTACCCAGGAGCGTTTTCTTCTTTTCCAGCTCCTCGTCCTCATGGGGCTGGAGGTTTGTCCGGGAGATTTCGTCTATCTGGAAGGTGAGGAGGTCGATCTTCTGAGACTTCTCTCGCTCGTCCATCTTCAGCCCTTCCAGCTGTCGGGTGAGCTCTTTTATGTTATGTAAGGTACTTTGCAGCCGCCTGCGGGCAGGATAATTGTTGCCAAAGTAATCAAGGTAGTCTGTGTGGTTCTCCCGATGAAGTAGCTCCTGGTGGGTGTGCTGACCATGAATGGCGACTAAATTTTCACCGATTTCTTTCAGGTTTTTCAACGAAATAAGGGTATTGTTGACAAAGGCTCGGCTTTTCCCCTCAGAGGTCATCACCCTCCGCAGGTGGATTTCCTTGCCATCGTGCTCAATATGAAGCTTTGCCAGCTTATCTTTGACCTGCTGGTTAGCTTCAATGTTAAATATCCCTTCCACTGTTCCCTTCTGGCTGCCGGCACGAATCAACTGGGGGTCGCTCCTCTCCCCCAATATCAATCCCAGGGCATCAATGATAATGGACTTCCCAGCCCCGGTCTCTCCGGTCAGCATGTTGAGCCCCAGGCTGAAGTTGACCTGCAAGTGGTCAATTATGGCTATGTTCTCTATTTTTAAATAGCTGAGCACAATGATGCTCCAGGTAAGGCATTAGATTGTTAATGGACTATTTTGAAAGTTCGACCCCATCTTGTTCTGGTAAAGAAGTGTCCTATGGTGGAGAAGATGTTCTTGAGCTTCTCCTTGAAGCTGGTCTCCAGGTAGGCTCCAGGCTGCGCCTCATAAGACCAGTAAATAATCAAAGCCCTCCCTTTGATCAGCTTTTGGGGGATAAAGCCCCAGTAACGGCTATCGCGACTGTTATCTCTGTTGTCCCCCAGGCCAAAATAGTGGTCTGGAGGGACACGTTGCGGACCGTAGTTATCACCACTCGAACGGAGGGAAGGGAACTTATGAATCTTATAGGGTTCCTCTATGGCTTGGTTATTTACATAGACCTGCCGTTCCCGTAACTCTACAAGGTCGTTTTCCACCCCGATAACCCTTTTAACGAAGTCGCGGCTGGGGTCTTCGGGATATTTGAAGACAATGACATCTCCTCTTTTGATATCCCTTATTGGAAGAAATTTTTTCTCAAATTCCCAGTATACCGGGGCGTATATAAACTTGTTGACGATGAGGTGGTCTCCCACCAGGAGGTTGTCCTCCATGGAGCCGGTAGGTATCTTGAAAGCCTGGAAGACGAAGGCTCTCACAAAAAGAGCCAGAATAACTGCAATAATGATAGACTCAAAATATTCTCGGAAAACCGCACTCTTTTTCATTTATTCCTCCATCCCTCTACCCTTTTCGTCCCTCTGCTGTGAGGACTGCCAGGAAAGCCTCCGGGGGTATATCGACCTTGCCAACTCTCTTAAGTCTTCTTTTGCCCTCTTTCTGGCGTTCCAGCAGTTTTCTCTTGCGGGTCACATCCCCTCCATAGCATTTTGCCAGCACATTCTTGCGGAGAGGCGGTATTCTCTCCCGGGCGATAACCCGGCTTCCGATGGCTGCCTGTATGACCACCTCAAAGAGCTGGCGTGGGATAAGCTCCCGCAGCTTTTCAATAAGGGCTCTCCCCCGGGTGTAAGCCTTGCTATTGTGTATTATCATTGATAGTGCGTCTACCTTCTGCCCATTTATCAAGATATCCAATCTGACCAGGTCTGAATCCCGATATCCGGCATGCTGATAATCGAGGGAGGCGTAACCGCGAGAGACTGATTTCAGCTTATCGTAGAAGTCAAATATAACCTCGTTTAAAGGAAGGTCGTAGGTGATAAGAACCCTGTTTACCGACAGGTATTCCAGACCCGTCTGAATCCCCCGCCTTTCCTCTGCCAGTTGTATGATGGCGCCTATATACTGGTCGTCGCTGATTATGGTAGCCGTAATGTAAGGCTGCTCTATTTTAGCAATCTGCTGGGGAGGGGGGAGTTTGGAAGGGGTGTCTATCTCCTTCGTCTTCCCATCCTTGGTGGTCAGTCGGTATTTAACACCCGGGGCGGTGGTTAGCAGCTCCAGGTTGAACTCCCTCTCCAGCCTCTGCTGGATAATCTCCATATGGAGGAGCCCTAAGAAGCCACAGCGAAACCCATACCCCAGCGCCTCGGAAATTTCCGGCTCATATGAGAAGGATGAGTCGTTGAGGCGCAGCTTCTCAATGGCATCCCGCAGGACGCCATATTGAGC
The DNA here is from genome assembly GCA_005223145.1 of bacterium (candidate division B38) B3_B38. Classification (GTDB taxonomy): domain Bacteria; phylum Acidobacteriota; class B3-B38; order Guanabaribacteriales; family B3-B38; genus Guanabaribacterium. The sequence goes on from NJBL01000035.1 coordinate 8,266, forward strand.
GCTCTGAAGAGGGTAAAGCCCGCAGAAGACCATCGGCTTGACCTCCTTGAAGCCGGGCAAGGGCAGAGCAGTGGAGCGATGATGTTCGGTGATGGTATCGCCGATTCTGGTGTCCCTTAGGCGCTTGATACCTGCAATTATCCATCCTACATCCCCCACCGATAGCTCCTCTGCAGGGACCATTTTGGGGGTGAAGAAGCCCGCCCGCTCTACTTCATAGACTTGCTCATTGGACATCAGCCTTATTTTCATCCCCGGAACCAGCCTTCCACCCATCACCCTTACCAGCAGAACCACCCCATGATAGGAGTCATACCAGGAGTCGAAGAGGAGAGCCTTGAGCGGGTCCTGATAGGAGCCTGTCGGAGGGGGTATCTGGTTGACAATTGCCTGGAGAACCTCCTTAATTCCTATCCCCTCCTTGGCGCTGATCAGGAGAATCTCCCGACCTTCTAAGCCGATGATGTTCTGCAGTTGCTCTTTAACGCGTTCCACATCGGCATTAGGAAGGTCGATCTTATTGATTACCGGCATAAGGATAAGATTGTTTTCAACAGCCAGGTAGGTGTTAGCCAGGGTCTGGGCTTCTACCCCCTGAGCGGCATCTACCACCAGCAGTCCCCCCTCACAGGCAGCCAGGCTGCGGGAGACCTCGTAGGTGAAGTCGACATGCCCCGGGGTATCGATGAGGTTCAGCACATAGCTCCTTCCATCGTCCACCTTATAATTGAGGCGGACTGCATGTGCTTTGATGGTTATTCCCCGCTCCCTCTCCAGTTCCATATCGTCCAACACCTGGTCAACCATCTCCCGTGGGGCAAGGGCGCCGGTATGCTCAAGCAGCCGGTCAGCCAGGGTCGACTTCCCGTGGTCTATATGAGCGATGATAGAAAAGTTGCGGATGAGTTCTTTCTGAGTAACCATAGCTTAATTATAGCACCTAATCCCCTTCTTTGCCACTCATAGTTCCCCGGGTCTCAAGTAGCCAGTCTGCTGAGCCGCCAGCATAGCGGCACCGACCATCCCCGCATTTCCTCCCAAGGCGGACAGCTTAATCTTCGCCGAGGCGAAGGAGCCTTTTATAGCCCGGCGCTCCGCCTCCTTTTTGGCGGGGAGGAGAATGTAATCGCCTGCATTCATCACCTGTCCTCCCAGCACCACCAGCTCGATGTTGAGTAAGTTAATGATATTGGCAATGGCGATGCCCAGGTATGTGCCGGTCTCCTTCAGCACCCAGCGGGCGAGAGAGTCCCCCCGGACAGCCTCCTGATAGACCTTCTCCGAGGTGAGCTGTTTTTCGTCAATGGAGGAGAGGGTTGAGGAAGGGTAGGCTCTGCTATATTGCAGAGCCCGCTCGACTATGGCAGTAGCCGAGACCAGGGTCTCCAGACACCCCCGGTTCCCGCAGTTGCATATTCTCCCCTCGGGCTCAATGGTGATATGTCCCAGTTCCCCTCCGTAGCCCTTCGCTCCGTGCCATATTCGGTTATTCAATATCACCCCGCTTCCCAGTCCGGTGCCGATGGTGAGGAAGACCAGGTTATGGCTTCTTTTTCCTGCGCCGCATATCTTCTCTCCCAGGGCGGCGGCATTGGCATCGTTCTCAATGAAGAAGGGATAGGCTATCTTCCCCTTCAAGGATTGAGTGAGGTTGACTCCGTCTATAAGCGATAGATTGGGGGACTTTTCTACTACCCAGGTAGAGTGGTCGATAAACCCCGGAAAACCGAAGCCCACCCCCTTAATGGGAACGCTGCCTTCTCTCAGGGAGAGCTTTTTCACTACATGGCTCAATTGATGAAACAGCGCCTCTGAGGAGGTTCTCACTATCCTCTCCTCCTCACAGTGGAGCAGTTCACCCTGTAGGTCAACCACTCCTCCTCGGAGGTTGGTCCCCCCTATGTCAAGCCCTATAAAATTGACCTTCTCCATCGCTTTAAAAGTAATTCTTTTACGCTAACCTCAGGCTGGCCTCGGCATCGAGATCAAGCGGGGCTGCTTCCCCCCTTTTGAGCTTATAATATCCCAGGGAGGCGACCATAGCCGCATTGTCGGTGGAGAGCTCCGGGGAGGGGAAGTACACTTTCAAGCCCAGCTTTTGGCATCGGCTGTTGAATTCTTTTCGCAGAGCTTTATTGCAGGCAACCCCGCCCCCCACCAGAAGCGATTTTGCCGGGTGGAGCCTGAGCGCTTTGGTTATTTTTCCCGTAAGGGATTTAATCAGAGTCCGCTGAAAGCTGGCCACCAGGTCGTATATCCGTTGTTGCTTAGCTTCGCTGTCCTCTTCTTCCAGCAGATTGCTTCTTTCCACCCAGCGGAGGACCGCCGTCTTCAGACCGCTGAAGCTGAAGTCAAGGCTCCCATCGCTTATCCTGGCTACCGGAAGACCCACGGCTTTGGGGTTTCCCCTGGGGGAGAGATGGTCGATTATAGGTCCCCCCGGATAGCCTAACCCGAGGAGTTTGGCTACCTTATCGTAGGCTTCGCCAGCGGCGTCGTCCCTGGTGCTGCCTAAAAGCTGGTAGCTGAATTGAGCCGGCAGATAGAAAAGGGAAGTATGCCCTCCCGATACCACCAGGGCTAATGCTGGGAACTCTATACCCCTGTGTTCCAGAAAGACGGCATGGATATGAGCTTCCAGATGGTTAATGGCTACCAGCGGACGTTGCAGGGCATAGGCTAAGGCTTTGGCATAAGAGAGCCCCACTAAAAGTGAGCCAATAAGACCGGGACCATAGGTGGCGGAAAAGCCGTCTATTTGAGGCAGAGTAACGCCAGCCCTTCCCAGAGCAGCCTCCACCACCGGACAGATGTTCTGTATATGCTGCCGGGAAGCCAGCTCAGGCACCACTCCCCCATATTCCCGATGGACATCGACCTGCGAGGAGACAACAGAAGACAAGATCTCCTCACCATCTCTGACCACCGCCGCTGCGGTCTCGTCGCAAGAGGTCTCCATACCGAGTATAAGCATCAGTGTTTTAACGAGGCTCTCCCATCAAAGAGTTCGGGCAAGGTTTTATGGTAAGGGGGAGTAGCCACTCCTCTTTCGGTTATAATGCCGGTGATATACCTGTGAGGGGTTACATCAAAGGCGGGGTAGGCTGTTTTTACTCCTTCAGGGGCAATGAGGCGACCGTTAATCTCAATAATCTCTCTGGAGCTCCTCTCCTCAATGGGTATCTTGTCACCCGAGGGGCAGTCGAGGTCAATAGTAGAGATGGGGGCGGCAATGTAAAAGGGGATGTGGTTTTCCTTGGCTAAAACAGCCAGGGTATAGGTTCCTATTTTATTGGCAGTGTCCCCGTTGGCAGCAATCCGGTCGGCACCCACCACCACCATATTTATCCTCCCCTCCTTCATAAAGTGACCAGCCATATTGTCGGTGATTAAGGTTACCGGGATGTTATCCTTCATCAGCTCCCAGGTGGTGAGGCGGGCTCCCTGAAGGAAAGGTCTGGTCTCATCGACGAAGACCTCCACCCGCTTCCCTTCTTCCCGGGCTGCCCTGATGACTCCCAGGGCGGTGCCGTAGCCCGCAGTAGCCAGCGCTCCAGCGTTGCAGTGGGTGAGTATGGTATCTCCATCCTTCACCAGGACGCTCCCCTCCTTCCCGATGCGGCGATTTATCGCTATATCTTCCCGATAAATCCGCAGTGCCTCCTTTTTCAGCGCCTCTTTAACGAAGGGGATGCCCTGGCTTATGTTCTGCTTATATACCCTTTTCATTCGCTCCAGAGCCCAGAAGAGATTGGCGGCTGTGGGTCGGGCGTCTCCGATCTCTTGGCAGATTTCGTTCCACCTGGAGAGGAAGACCTGGGGGTCAGTAGTGTCGATGTGCAGGGCACCCAGGGCGGCTCCCATGGCGGCTGCCACTCCTATGGCAGGCGCCCCACGGATGATAAGCTTCCTGATGGCTTGGGCAACATCGCGGTAATCATCAAAGGTGCGATAGACCTCCATCTCTGGCAGTCGCGTCTGATCGAGGATGATTACTCGGTCTTCCTTCCACTCTATGGTCTTAAACATAGCTGTCTTCCTGCTCTGCTCCTTCTCGGTGTTTTTAAAATGATATATTAAGCAGGCTGAATTTTCAAGGATTTTATAGATGAGCCGCCTCATTGAATCGGTTATTTGTTCATTTTTTTCTTGACAGGAGCTAAAGAGGTGATATAGTAAAAGAAGCTCTTTACTATGGGAAGATGGTGAAAATCCATCACGGCCCCGCCACTGTAATCGGGGACGAAAGCCACTATTTCCCCTGATGGGGATGAAACACCACTGATGTTCGGGGAACCCTAATGGGGGATGAAAGCCCTGAACATTGGGAAGGCGTGGCGAGTAGGTTGATCCGTAAGCCAGGAAACCAATGGTGATGTAATTAAGTTGTCAACTTTCGCGGGAAGGAAGGGCAATTTCCAACGCCCAATCTTCACAAGGCTTTGAAGGTTGGGCGTTTTTTTTGGCTTTTTTCAGAGACAGCGAGGAGAGAGGTCAGTGAGGCTAAAGTTAATTTTCATTGGTGCACTAATAATAGGTCTGTTATTTGCCCCTCTCTCTTTTCCTCAGGTTGCCGTCAGAGACGACCGGGGACAGCTGGTGGTTCTCAGCAGGTCGCCCCGGCGGATTATTCCCCTGGCTCCCAATCTCACCGAGATCCTCTATTTTCTTGAGATGGACAGGGAAGTGGTGGGGGTCACCGACATGTGCGATTACCCGGAGGAGGTCAAGGAGAAACCCCGCATCGGAGGCTTCAATCCCAGCATGGAGAAGATTGTCTCCTTGCAGCCGGAGCTCATCTTGGCTACCAGGGCAGGGAATCGTCCAGAGGTGGTGAGCCGACTGGAGGAGCTTGGCTTCCCGGTGATGGTCACCGCTCCCCGCAGTGTGGAAGGGATATTTCAGTCAATAATCAACATAGGTAAAATGGTCGGCAAAGAAGCCCTTGCCCGCCAGAAGGTCCGCACGCTCAGGGCACGAGCAATGGAGGTGCGGCGCCGCGTGAAAGGCCTCAGGCGGGTGAGGGTTCTGTTTCTTATCTGGCACGACCCGGCGATGTCTCCCGGAGGAGATACTTACCTCAACGACCTTATTCGCTGGGCAGGGGGGGAGAGCCTTACCGGAGGAGAAGGGGAGAACATAGTCAGATTGACCAGAGAGGAGATAGTGCTCCGCCAGCCGGAGGTTATTATTGCGCCTCCGGTAGCCAGGCGGTGGCTGGCGGATAGCTGGCGCCAGTGGGGGAGCGCGCTGCCGGCTTTCATTCATCACCGGGTTTACTCGGTAGATGAGGATTTGGTCTTCCGCCCCGGTCCCCGCATTGTTGATGGGCTGGAGCAGGTGGCGAGGCTGATTCATCCGGAGGCTTTCAGATAAAAAGATGAGTAAGATATCTCTGCGGAAAAAAAGGAAGTTTCTCATCGTATTGTTGAGCTTGTTCCTGCTGCTGATAGCAGCCATGGTGGTTTCCGTCTCGGTAGGCTCCTCAGAGGTGGGCTTCTGGCAGAGCCTCAGGGTTTTGGGGCACTCAATCGGGTTATCTGACAGCCCCTCTCCCCGGGTAGCCGAGATGATTGTCCTTCATATCCGGCTTCCCAGGGTAATACTTGCCGCTCTTGTGGGGGCAGCCCTGGCAGTGGCAGGGGGTATTTATCAGGCGTTGATCAGGAACCCCCTGGGGGACCCCTACATCCTGGGTGTCTCCAGTGGGGCGGTTCTGGGTTCGGTGGTAGGTCTCATCTCGGGGATGGCGGGAAATTGGCTGGCAACTCAGATTTTCGCCTTTATGGGGGCGATAGTTGCTATCGTCGTCGTATACCATGTCGCCAAAACAGGGGGAAGGATTAACACCATGAAGCTCATCCTGGCGGGGGTGATTGTGAGCGCCTTCTTCTCGGGGATAACCATGTTTCTTTTCTCTACCGCCAGCGGCTCTACCATAACCAATATTCTCTTCTGGATGATGGGTGACCTGAGCACACAACCCCTGGGAACAATCTGGCGGATTGCCCCCTTCGTGCTGGGGATAATGGTTCTCCTTTACTTTCTCTCCGGGGAGCTCAATCTGGTTATGGTCAGCGAGGAGAACGCCCTTCAGCTGGGCGTGAATGTGGAGCGGGTGAAAAAGGGAGCGTTCGTGCTGGCTTCTCTGCTGACCGGGGCGGTGGTCTCGGTAAGCGGGGCCATAGGATTCATAGGGCTGATTGTCCCCAATATGGTCAGATTACTGTGGGGCGCCGACCTGCGCTCTCATCTTCCTTTGACAGCCCTGAGCGGGGCGGGATTCCTTGTGCTTTCCGATACCCTCGCCCGCCTTGTGCTGTATCCCACCGAGCTCCCCGTGGGGGTGGTCACTGCGGCATTCGGCGCCCCCTTCTTCATCTATTTACTCAAGCAGAAGGTCGGATGATGGCATCTTTTTTAGAGGCAATAAAGGTGAGCTACGGATACCGAGCACAACGCTGGGTTGTTGATGGGGTATCCTTATCCGTTGAAGAAGGGGAGTTCGTGGGAATAATTGGTCCCAACGGAGCGGGTAAAACCACTCTCCTGAAGCTCCTCGATGGGCTTTTAGAACCCCAGCAGGGCGAGATACGCCTCAAGGGGCGAGCTCTGGGAGAGATGAGCCGAAGAGAGATAGCCCAGCAGGTAGCCATACTTCCTCAGGAGGTCACTTTCTACTTCAACTTCACCTCGCTGGAGATTGTTCTTCAGGGGAGGGCTCCTTTCCTTGGCGGTTTAAGATTGGAGGGGGAAAGGGATGTGGAGATAGCCCGGAACTCTATGGCTAAAAGCGGTACCCTGCAGTTTGCCGACCTATCGATAACCGAACTGAGCGAGGGGGAGAAGCAGAGGGTTCTGGTAGCTCGAGCGCTGACCCAGCAACCGCGCCTTCTTCTTCTCGATGAACCTACCGCCAATCTCGACCTCAACTATCAGGTGGAGGTAATGGACCTGGTCAGGGTTCTCAGCCAGCAGGAGGGAGTGGCGGTGGTGATGGCTTCCCACGACATCAATCTGGCAGCCGAATATTGCCATAGGCTCCTGCTGCTAAAAGAGGGGAGGGTGTTCTGTCAGGGAAGACCCGAAGAGGTTATCAACGAGAGGGTTCTCACTCAGGTATACGAGTGCCATCTGCTGGTGGATAGAAATCCCTTGTCGGGATCGCCCCGGATAACCCTCAGGTCAAGATTGAATCGCAAATAGGGTGTTTGTAATCATTAAAACAATGGAGGGATTTGAAATGAAAAAGGTTGTTTTGACCTTGGTAATGGTTTTCTTATTCGTTCCCTTGCTAACCCTTGCCTTTGAGGAGGCAAGCTCTTCGGGGAAGGGGACTTCTGCCGTCCCTCAGGAACAGGAAAAGGAGAAGGAGGAGAAGAAACCCACCTTGCGCTATTCGGAGAAGCTGGTGGTGACCGCCTATCGGCTCCCGGCGGAAGAGGTGGAATTAAGCAGGGTTCCTGCGCCTGTCACCGTGCTTACGGCAGAGGATATAGCCCGAGCCAAGGTAGTGAGCCTGCAGGAGCTGTTTCAGGAGTGTCCCGGTGTGGTTATATTCGATGATGTGGGCAACGGGATAGAGAGCACGGTGGAGTGGCGTGGGTTTAATGAGGGGACTGCTACCACCGTGCTGGTCGATGGGGTCAGAATCAACGAGCCGGACGACAACCGAGTTGACCTGGAGATGCTCCCTATATTCTCCATAGAGCGGGTGGAGGTCTTTCGCGGAAGCAGTTCAACCATCTACGGAGGGGGCGCCATGGCTGGCAGTGTGAATGTGGTCACTAAGAGAGGAAATACTCGCCCCTACACCAGCGTTGAGCTGAATGGGGGAAACTACAGCCGCTATGGCTTCTCAGCGAGCAGTGGGGGAAGCTGGGGGAAATTAAACTACTTCATCGGGGGTGCAAGAAACCATGCCAGTGGGTTTCGGCACAACGGCTACTTCGGGATAACTAACCTTTTTACCAAGGTGGGATATGACTTCAGCCCCTCATCCGCCCTTTCCTTTATGCATAGTTACAGCAGAGGTGAATTCGGTAATCCTGGTGCTCTGATGGAAGCGGAGATGATGGCTAACCGTCATCAATCCCCCTTCAACTTTGTGGATAACAATGCCAAAAGGAGCCAGCTTTTCTCCCTCCATTGGGATCATCGCCCCACTGAGGAACTCTCACTGAGGGTTAACCTGTTTCGGCGAAAAAACCGGGTTGATACCCTGACCACCGGAAGGATGGCTGCCTTGTTTGGAGGCTTCCAGACATTGAGCGATATCTATACCAGGGGGCTCACTCTTCAAATAGGCTGGGATGGTTGGTGGGGTTCACGCCGCCATAGCCTGAGCGGGGGAGTGGAGTTGAGCAAGAATAGGTTCGGGGCTCAGGGTTTCTCCACAGATTCTGCCGGAAGCAACCCGTTCCTCCTCTCCCGTAACCTCACCGACCACCAGATTGAGGGCTACTTCCTCCAGGAGAGCCTTGACCTTTCCCCAGCGGTCACTCTGACCGCCGGAGCGAGATTAGACCGGGTCTCTTTCAACTACCAAGACCGACTCTTACCGTCAAACGATAACGCCAAGCGCTTCCATAAAGCCAGCCTAAGGCTGGGGGTGAACTACCGGCTTCTTCCGCAGGCGAACATCTACGGCAGCTATTCGCAGGCTTTTTTAGCCCCAACGGTGACCGACCTTTTTGCCTATCCGGGCTTCGGCTCCAATCCCGACCTTAACCCCACCCTGGCTGACGACTGGGAGGTAGGCTTACGTGCAGGGGTCAGAGATAGCTTGGCATTTCAGCTCTCCTATTATAGAATAGAAGTGAGGGATGAGATAGTCTATGTGTTTGATTACTTCTGGGGTGGACGGAACGAGAACCTGGGGAGGAGCCGCAGAGAGGGTATGGAGCTCAGCGTGCAGGGACGATTTACCCCACATTGGAAGGGATTTATTCACTACACCCTCACCCAGGCTACCTGCAGCTCGGGTGCTAATGAGGGGAAGCTTATTCCCATGGTTCCCAAAAACCGCCTTAACGCCGGAATAAGTGCCGACTTAAAGGGGAAGTGGTGGCTATCTCTGAACGCTCTCCTGGCCGGGGAACAATTCCTTTTTGGAGACGAAGCTAATGTCCAGCCACCCCTGGATAGCTACTTGCTACTGGATGGGAGAGTATCCTATTCAACTGGCCCATGGGAGGCTTTCTTAATGATGAGGAACCTCCTTAATCGGGAGTTTAATATCAGAGGCATCTTCATCGGGGGGAGAAGCTTCTTTACCCCTGCCCCAGGGCTAACCTTTTATATGGGGTTAAGGTTCTTTATATAATAAAAGCGGGGAGGAAGTTGGTGAACCCTATCACCGAAGGTGATTCCAGAAGAAAAAAGAGCCTTTCCAAAGCAGTTGATGAGATATTAAAGCTGATTGCAGAAGGGGAAGAGAGCAGCGCTCTGCTGCAAGAGAAGCTCTCTTTGCTAAAGGGAGACTCATCCCGGCTCATTCCCTTAATCGAGCAAAGGATTGCCCGGTTGAAGGGGGAACGCATCCAGAAGATATTAATCCTGGCGGAGACGATGGGCGACCCCGGGTTCTCCCCCTTTCTGGCAGCCATTGGTCGGCTCAAACTGGTCGGTCTGGACACCAGGATTAAAGCTCTTCACCTCATTGAACAGCAGGGGGAAAAGGTAGACGAAGAGCTTAAATCTCAGCTTGCAGCGGGTAAGGAGTTGCTTCAGCGCCTGAAAGCTGCCCTTGAAAAAGCAGGGAAGAATCTTTCCCGCTCCATCTCCCCTTTAATGAAGCAGCTTTCTTCCCTCACTACTGAGGTGCAGCTTTCGCTGGCAGTGCAGTTGGTCGAGGATAAAGGAACAGCCAGCTTTCCGCTGCTATGCTTATGGTGGGGCAGAAACAGGGAGGTAGACCGGGCTTTAATTGAGCTTATAGTGGGAGTTGGCGAGAGGGATTCCGCTGACGCCCTGCAGAAGCTTGAAGAGAAGACCAGCAACAAAGAGCTGCTCAAACTGCTCAAGCGGGGTCTTTTCAAGCTCAAGACCAGGGGAATCTCTCCCACAAAGGAACCCAAGCGCAAACCTTACCGCTTAAAATTACAACCCTCCGTTATGGAGGTTGCCTATGGGAGCCAGATAGTCCCCTCTGGGGGGAGACTTCTCATGCTGGCTCGCTCCGCTCCACCCACCGGTTTGAGGGTCTGTCAGGCTATCGTCTACGACAACTATGGCATAAAGCAGTTCCATTGCTCCGAGATGAGCCGACGGACTTTCAGAGATGTGCTGAGGCAGGTTAAGGAGGAGGATAATCTCAGCATGGTTGAGCTGGAGCCCTCCTATTGCCAGTTTTTGCTGGAAGAAAGCTACCAGCTCAACATCCAGACTCATAATTCAGCCCCTGCTGAATACCTCCAATGGAAAGGCTGGATAGGAAAGCCCAAGAAAAAATATAAGCTCCCCCTCATCTACGGCTACCTCCCACCAAAGGCTATCCGTGGGGAAGACGAGTTGATTCCTCGCTCTAAAGAGCTTTGGCAGCATGGGGAGTTCAACATCTGGCTGTTGAGCCTGGAGGAGATAAAAGAATATGTGGAGGAGATAGAGGAGGCGAAGCGAAGCCGCATTATCCTTGCTGACCATCAGAAGGAGTTCCGATTGACAAGCCTTCTGTCAGAAGCTACCAACTCCTTTTTTTCCTCACAAAAGAACAGATATAAGCGGCGCCTGGAGGAAGTGGCTCTATGGCTTTTCCTCAGAGGTAATGAGCAGGAAGCTAAGCTTTGTGTCGCCGTAGCCCTGGCTATGGAGGAAAGGGAACCATCTTCTATCCCCTTCCTTTTTCAGCTAATGGAAAGGAGCATAGAGTTTTATCAAAAGCAGAAAGAGGAGAAAAGAAAAGAGGATACATCCTTAATCATACCTCCTTGATTTCGAAAAGGGTATATTTTATGGTGAAAAAAATCTCTCTGGTACTCCTCATTTCCCTGCTGCTGGTGGGGTGCCGAGGGGATGAGCAGGCGGAGGAGAGCGCCGCTGAGCGGTTGACCCGTCCCCTCACCGAGGGCAAAAGGGGAAGAACCCAGCAGGACATGAGGGCTATCGCCACGGCACTGCAGTCCTATATGGTCGACCATAATATCTATCCCGGCTGCTCATCTATAGAGGAGCTGTCAAAGTTCCTTACCCCCCATTACCTCACCCGAGTACCGAGGTTAGATGCCTGGGGTGGAGAGCTCATCTACCGCTCCGATGGTCGTTCTTATCAACTGCTCTCACTCGGACCCGACCGTAAAGAGGGAACTCCTGATGACCTTCTTCTCCGTGATAACCATCTCAAACCTTCTCCATAGATTGCCACAGCTCGCATCACCAGCCTCACAGTTTGCCCCCCTTACTCTTTTTGTGATAAAATTTAATGGATAAAAAGAGGACGGGCTATACAACCATGGCACTGGATAAGATAATCATCAGAGGAGCTTCCCAGCATAACCTCAAGAACATCGACCTGGAGATACCCCGCAATAAGCTGGTGGTCATCACCGGCATCAGTGGTTCCGGCAAATCCACTTTAGCTTTTGATACTATCTACGCTGAGGGGCAGAGGAGATATGTAGAATCGCTATCTGCCTATGCCCGCCAGTTCCTGGAGCAGATGGAGAAGCCCGAAGTGGAGCATATTGAGGGGCTTTCCCCGGCAATCTCCATCGAGCAGAGAACCGCCAGCAAAAACCCCCGCTCTACCGTGGGAACGGTAACCGAGATCTACGATTATCTCCGCCTGCTCTTTGCCCGCATCGGAAAGCCCCACTGCCCGCAATGCAGCAGGGAGATCGCTACCCAGACGGTGCAGCAGATAGTTGACAGGGTGATGGAATATCCTCAGGGGGAGAAGATTCAGGTGCTGGCTCCCCTGGTGCGAGGGCGGAAGGGCGAGTATCGCAAGGAGCTTCAGCAGATGGTCAAGGAGGGGTTCATCCGAGCCCGCATTGATGGGGAGCTTCGGATGCTCAACGAGGAGATAAAGCTTGACAAGAAAAAGAAGCACGACATAGAGATAGTGGTCGACCGCCTGCTTGTCAAAGCGGAGATTGAGGCGAGATTAGCCGATTCCCTGGAGGTCGCCTTGAAGCTGGCTAATGGTATAGTGTTGGTAAGCTCCAAGGGGCAGGGGGAGCGACTCTTCTCCGAGAAGTTAGCCTGCCCTCACTGCGGCACCAGTATCCCAGAGCTGAGCCCCCGCATTTTCTCCTTCAACAGCCCCCACGGAGCCTGCCCCACCTGCGGGGGGCTGGGGACCATCCGCGACATCTCTCCCCAGAAGGTGGTTCCTGATGAGCTGAAGTCTATTGCTGAGGGGGCTATCCAGCCCTGGGGAACCAGGGACAATTCCTCCTATCTCTTCCAGATGTTGAGGAGCCTCGCCCGGCACTACCGATTTGACCTTAACAACCCCTTTCACCAGCTTCCCCCGAAAGCGAGGGAAGTCATCCTTAACGGCTCAGGCAAAGAGGAAATACATTTTCGTTATCGTAAGGGAGATACCCACTACTCCTTCAAGGCGCCCTTTGAGGGGATTATACCTAATCTGACCCGCAGATATCGAGAGACTCACTCAAGCCATGTCCGGGAGGAGATTGAGCGCTATATGTCCCAACGCCCCTGCCCGGAGTGCGGGGG
>NJBL01000036.1 GCA_005223145.1 bacterium (candidate division B38) B3_B38
CCTTGGGATTAGTGAGCCCATGCCCCTCCCCGAAGGTCCACCTTTCGGCTTTCAGGTAAAGATTGACATCAGACCAGTAAATATCCCGGAAACTACCGTGGACCGGGCACTCCTTTTCCAGAATGACCTTCCCATTCTCCTCAAAGAGGCGACCTTCGATTACCTTGCAGCATTCAGGGCACAGGGAGGAGATGGTTTTGGGCAGACCTCGGGGTAGCGGATTTATGGGAGATCCCAAATAGGTATGGCTAACGGGCTCCACACCTTTTTTCTCCATCTCTTCCTGGCGTATTATCTCGTTGTAATCCGTTGCCTTAGCCATCTCATCTCCTTTCGCTTATATACTCTTAATAAGAATTTCAGGCTTCTAAATTCGCCCCCTTTGGAGCTTAAATATCCTTTTGCGGTTAGCTTCTTACATCAACTTTAAAACCCCAGGAAAAGGAACTAAGTATAAACTCATGATGGGTAACTAATAGGTTCTGCGGGAAGATTTTCTAATAGATTGCCTCAAACTAAATCCTCTCAACTTGCATATCAGAAGATTTTATATAATCATTAAATAATTGTCAAGTTAAAATTGCAAAATTTGAGCTGCTTAGCTTTTATGCTATCAAGTTAGAAAATCAGGAAGCGCTAGAATCCAAGGGACACATTAATAGAATATCACAAGTCTCAGATATAAGCAAAATTAAAGCTCATGAAACCATGAGGAGCTGATAAGACAAGGATTGGTACCATTAGATGAATGAGATATAGTTCAGCAGAGAAATGCAATGACAGCTAATTCATCCGCTCGAGGTATCTGTACTCAGAAAAAAGACACGCAGGTCCAGAATTTCGAACATCCTATTCTTCAAGAAGTTTGGTCTGCTAACCTATCTCTTGCAAAATCCAATCGTTTCCCCTTGGGTTTAACTCCTTTCTCCTGAAAATTAGGCAGAAGTTGTTGAGGCAATATTATAAGAGAAATTTAGATAAACTGGTATGGTTTGGTACAAATTGGCTCAGATAAAAATTTACTGTAATTGTAAGAGAATGTGGGAGTTATCCTTTATTTTAATAATTTAGAAATGGCTTACAAAGCATTTTAAGACCATATAAGGGACTTTTTCAGTCCTCTCGTAGGTAGCGAATCGCTTAGAACAGACAAAGTACAGGTCCCGCCGGCGAATTACCTCACCCCCCTTGCTCTCTCTGGAGTCCATCACTTAGTCCTTGTTATGACCACAATAGGGGCATTTCATTCTCTTTTCGCCCTTAACTACGGTTTATTTTTCTTATATTGAGACCCTCCTTCCAGACCAAAACAATCCCCAGAAGGATCGCCGGAGCAAAGGAAACCGCATGCATGACAATTGAGGTCCCCACAGCGAGGTCATTTTCGATTGCCAGGAAGTTAACCAGGACAATCTGCACCGCTTTGTGGTAAGCACCGACCCCTGCCGGGGTGGGTACAGCGGCTCCGGTGGCAGCGAAGAGAAGGATCAAGAAGGTGAAATAGAAAGGAATATTAATCTTGAAGGCTAACAGAATCAGCCACAGACTGAAGCTAACCATTAGCCAATGCACAAGGGAGTAAACTCCTATCCTGAGGAGTAGCCTCTTCCCCCTAAGGACAGTTAAACCTTGGGCAAAGGAGCTTATCCCCTTCAATAATCCCTGGGAAAGACGGGCTGGCAGAAAGGAGGATAGCTTCTCCGCTACTTTAAGAAAAAGATGCGTCTTAAGATGCCACAGAAGCAGGAGAGCGATGAGAGCGGCACCAGCAATAGCCGATATCACACCACTCCACTCCACCCGACTCATGATAGCCGATTCTTCAGAAGAGAGGTAGGAGAGAGAAGGGGCTAACATAAGGTAGAGGGAGAAGAGCGCCAGAAGGGTTATGAGGTCGAAGATCCTCTCCACAATTATGCTAGCAAAAGCTGCCGTTTTGGAAAGCCCTTCTTTCTGGCCAAGAAGGTATGGTCGCACAATTTCTCCCAATCTTCCCGGGATCAAAGAGTTGACCATGTACCCAATGATAGTGGTGGAGAAGAGGTTGGTGAGACGGGTCTCTTTGAGGGGCATCAGGAGGAATTTCCACCGGTAAGCCCGCACCAGATACACCAGCAAGGCTAACCCCAAACTGGGGCCGATGAGGAGATAATTAGCGCCCCTAATCTTATCAATTACCAGGGTGAGATTGGCTCCCCGCAAGAAAAGGTATAGAAGGAAAACCCCCAGGGATATGCCGAGCCACAACCTCAGGCTTCTTTTTACCAATTTAACCTATCTTCGGTGATGGAAGTTTGCATTGGGGCAAAATAGCGATAATATCTTCACTCCAGTTGCAAAAAACAACTTTCACTCTATAATAAAAATGTTTCTAAGTCAATTTTTTAAAATTTGACTTTGTTTTTAAAATTATTATGAAAGGTATGGACTTGTGAGGCTAATATTTCCTTATATAAAGATGGAAGAAGTAATGGGAAGAAACTCCCCATTAGATAGGGAGCTCATAAGGAAATGCTGGAGGAAGGATAAGAGAGTTTTCTCCTTGATTTTCTTTAACTTAGAGTTATCATCTTTCCAGATAGCTTAAGTTAATTACCTTGACTTTACTTTACTTATGGGGTAAAATTTCAATTTAAAGTTGGGGAAATGGGGAGGCATTTTGAAAGGTAGCATCTTGATTATCTCCGGGGAGGCATCTGGTGAGCTGCATGGGGCAGAGCTGGTCAGAGCCATCAGGAAGTTGTCTCCCGATACCCAATTCTTCGGGGTGGGGGGTGAACAGATGCGGCAAGCAGGGGTGGAATTGCTTTATGATGTAATCCATCTGGAGGTGGTGGGTGTGTGGGAGGCTCTCCTTAGCTTGGGGTATCATAGGAAGTTATTAAAAGAGCTCATTTCTTTTGCCGAAACTCACCGTCTCTCGGCAATAGTTCTTATAGATTATCCTTACTTCAATCTCCATTTTGCCCATAGGGTCAAGCATCTAAGCACCCCGATCATCTACTACATAGCTCCACAGGTATGGGCCTGGTATCCCGGCAGGATAAAAAAGATAGCCCGGCTGGTCGATAAGATGTTGGTTATACTTCCTTTTGAAGAGGAGCTCTATCGTCAACAGGGGTTGAAGGTTGAGTTTGTGGGGCATCCCCTGCTGGAGGAGGTGGTGGCAGAGCTCGACCGGAGCAGCTTCTGCAAAAAATACAATCTGGACGAAGAGTCAGAGATCGTGAGTTTGCTCCCCGGGAGTCGCCAGCGGGAGATAAAATATCTGTTGCCCCCTATGCTGCAGAGCATCCCTCTCCTACAGAGGGCGCGTAAGATCAATTTCATCATCTCGCTGGCTGAGCGGGTGGACCGCAGACTAGTCGAAAGGATGGCCAAGCCTTATCTGCCGCAGGTGACCCTGGTAGAAAGGGATACTTATAATGTGATAAAGAATTCTGACCTTATGGTAGTTACTTCGGGGACAGCTACCCTGGAGGCAGCGGTACTGGGGACCCCTATGGTGGTGGTTTACAAACTCACTTTCCCGGGCTATCTGTTGGCAAAGCTTTTGGTAAGAGTCAAATACATATCTCTGGTGAATATCCTGGCGGGGAGGGAGGTGGTGACGGAGCTTTTGCAATACAGGGTAACAGCCAGAAATATTGCTAAAGAGGTTTTACGACTCCTCCTTAATCCGACAGTGAAAGAGGGTGTTAAGAAAGAGCTCCTGGGGGTAAGGGCAAAGCTCGGCACTCCGGGGGCTTCCCATCGGGCAGCCAGGGCAGTGCTGCAGTTCATATGAGACGTAAGCTATGAAGGATTTTCTGCGGCTAATAAGATTTGTAGCTCCCTACAAGGGGAGGTTCTTTTTCTCCCTGTTAAGCATGGTGGTGGTCTCTCTGTGTGTGGTCGCCTTTATCTCCTTGGTTATACCGATTTTCGACGATGTCTTAACTCCTTCGTCGGCTGTAGAGATGAGAGGAGAGCAGACCTATCCACAGAAGGAGAATGTCTTATCGTTGCTCAATCGTTATCTTCATATTGACAGGATGTTCAAAATCACCCGCCAGACCATCTTTTATCAGGTGCCTATAATTGTTATTTTCATCTTCCTGGTCAAAGGGGTTTTTTCTTATGGTGCTAACTATTTTATGAGCTTTGTGGGGCAGAGTGTGGTTATGGACTTACGGAATCAGCTCTACCAGAAGATACAGTATCAGTCACTGAATTTCTTCTCCGAGCATCCAACCGGCTTGTTGATGTCAAGGGTAATCAGCGATATGGAGCGAATGCAAGAGGCGGTATCCGAGAAGCTGGGGGATTTATTGAGAGGCTCCCTCACCCTGTTGGGGTTGGTGGCGTATATATTTTATCTGGACTGGAGGTTGGCGACTATTTCCATCTTTGTAGCCCCCTTGGTGATTTATCCGATAATTAAGCTGGGATACAAGCTCCGCGCTACCAGCTATTCCAGTCAGGAGAGGATGGCGGAGCTTTCTACCCAATTGTTTGAAACTATCACTGGCAACCGCATAGTGAAAGCCTTTGGGATGGAAAAGTTTGAAATCAAAAAGTTCATTAAAGCCACCAGGAGGTTGCTCAGAGTAAATTTGAGAGCTGTCAGATTTGTCTCTCTCACCCCGCCCCTGATGGAGATTATCGGGGCGATAGCTGCCGCTTTGATGATTTGGTATGGGGGGAGACAGATCTCCCGGGGGTTAATGTCTACGGGTATCTTTTGCACTTTTCTGGCGGCTATCTATGGAATGTATGAGCCCATCAAGAAGCTGAGCCGAGTAAGCAATGCCTTTCAACAAGCAATTGCCGCCTCCCAGAGGGCTTTCCAGGTACTTGATATAGTTAGTGAGATCAGGGAGGATTCCCATCCCATTGAACTCACCCCCCCTATAAAGGAGATAGAGTTCAGAGAGGTCTCCTTCCAATACAAAGATGAGCTTGTTCTGAACAAGGTAAGCTTTCGAGTTGATCCAGGGGAAGTGTTAGCTATCGCTGGAGCGAGCGGAGCGGGGAAGTCGACCCTGGTAAACCTGATCCCCCGCTTCTATGATGTGACCTCGGGTGCTATTTTCATCAATGGGACCGACATCAGGAGATACAGCCTGCGCTCCCTCAGAGCTCAGATTGGGGTTGTTACCCAGGAGACTATCCTTTTTAATGACACGTTCCGGAATAACATCGCTTATGGAAACATAAAAACTACCCCGGAAGAAGTGGAAGCTGTAGCCAGGGCGGCTTTTGCCCACGAATTTATTGAGAAGCTCTCCCAGGGGTATGATACAGTTATCGGGGAGAAGGGGGCTAAGCTTTCCGGTGGCGAGAGACAGCGAATCGCCATTGCCCGCGCTCTGCTTAAGGACTCCCCTATTTTAATACTGGACGAAGCCACCTCTGCTTTGGATTCCGAATCGGAGATTCTGGTCCAGAAAGCCCTGGCTAATCTCATGAAGGACCGAACTACCATGATAATTGCCCACCGACTATCAACAGTGCGAAATGCGGAAAGGATTATTGTATTGGACAAGGGGAGGATAGTAGAAGAGGGGAACCATCACAGCCTCCACCGCTTAAACGGTGTATATACCAGGCTCTATGACCTCCAGTTCAGAGAGGAGGAGCAGGAGATTGTGGAGGATATACAGTGAAGAGCATCCTGGAGAAGCTCAAGCTAACCCTGATACCCTTTTTGGGGAGTCTCCTGATAAGATTTCTGCGTCTTACCATGAGGATAGATTATATCAACCGCTCGGAAGTGGAAAAACTAACCCGGGAAGGGAGAAATTACATGATAGCCTTCTGGCACGGGAGGCTGTTGATGATGCCTTATTGCTATTTTGGCTCTCGAATTAATATCCTTATAAGCCACCACAGGGATGGGGAATACATCAGCCGGGCGATGAGGAGGTTTGGTTTCCATTCTATCCGGGGTTCCAGCAGTCGTGGAGGGGTATCCGCTCTGAAGCAGGTCTTAAAGGAAACCTGCCATGGGTCTGATATAGCGGTCACGCCAGATGGTCCCCGCGGTCCTAAGCAGAGGGTCAAATTAGGGGTGGTGCAAATTGCCAGGCTGAGTAATTTTCCCATTGTGCCAGTCTCCTTCAGTACTTCCAGAAAGAAGTTCCTGTCCAGCTGGGACACTATGATAGTCCCCCTCCCTTTCTCACGGGGTACTTTTGTCTATGGCAAAGCCATCTGGGTTTCCAGGGATGCTACTCCCCTTCAGCTGGAACAGAAGCGCCAGGAGATTGAGGCTTCTTTGAACGAGCTTACTGCCAGGGTGGATGGGTTGTATAAATGATAATGAGCATGACAGGCTATGGGCATGGGGAGGCGGAGGGTGATGACCTCAAGGTGAAGGTGGAGATTCGCTCTTTGAATCACCGCTTTTTCGAGGTCAATGTGCGAATGCCCGAAGGGTTCATGCCCATGGAGGATAAACTCCGCAAGGAGGTAAGGCAGAAATTCCATCGCGGAAAGTTTGATGTGTTGGTGCATATGGAGCAGGAAGGAGAGCGTGAGTATGAACTCCAGGCCAACCTTCCCCTGATTGCTAACTATCTCCGAGAGCTTAAAAAAATCAAAGAGGAGTTCAACCTCGGGGGCGATATCAATATTGAGACTATCTGGACACTTCCCCATCTGATTCGATTAAAGCCCCTCCCCCAGAAGCTGGAGTCCGAGTTAGAGAGTCTTATTATGGAGGCCTTAGGAAAGGCTATAAGCTCTCTGGAGATGGCCAGGATGCAGGAGGGGGAGGCGTTAGCCAAGGAGTTGCAGAACAGGCTGTTGCTAATCAAAAGATTACTTCAGCCGATGGAGAGGGAAGCACCCAGGGTTCAGAAGTATCACTATAATCGGCTAAAAGAAAGGGTGAAAGAATTTAATAGCCAGCTGAAATTAGATGAAGATAGATTGCTTCAAGAGGTATTATATTACGCAGAAAAGGAAGACATAACCGAAGAGTTGGTTAGGATTAAAAGCCACCTGAAGCAGTGCGAACACCTGTTGTCGGGGAATGAGCCCTGTGGGAAAAAGCTCGATTTTATAAGTCAGGAGCTTTTTCGTGAGGTTAATGCTATAGCTTCTAAACTGAGAGCTTCGGGACTGATGCCCGGGGTTCTGACCATAAAATCAGAGGTAGAGAAACTCAGAGAGCAAGCTCAAAATATCGAATAGATATTACATTTTCTCTTTAAGAATGGAGTTTTATTTAAAGGACCAATAAAATGGGTAAACTTGTCAACATAGGTTTTGGCAACTCAATAGTTTCTGAGCGGGTGGTAGCCATAATCGCCTCCCATTCACTCCCCATAAAGAGGCTGCGGGAAGAGGCGAAGAGACTGAACAAGCTGATAGATGCTACCGCCGGCAGGCAGACCCGCTCAGTCATCGTCACCGATAGCAACCATATTATCCTTTCATCCGTTCGTCCATCTACTGTAGTCTCTCGGCTTAAAGATTAACAAGGATTAAATAGCTAAGCAAATGTACCCCATCCATCAAGTAAGAGAGGGTCAGGTTTTTATAATCTCAGCTCCCTCAGGTTCTGGCAAGACTACCCTGGGGAAGGAGTTGATAAATTCCCTCCCCGACCTCCAGTTATCCATCTCCTGCACCACCCGAAAGCCTCGTCCAGGAGAGCAAGAAGGGGTGGACTATTTCTTTCTGACCGAAGAGGAGTTTGAGAAGAAAAGGATGAAGGGAGAGCTTATAGAGTGGGCTGAGGTCTTCGGTCACTATTATGGTACCTCACGCAGCAGGCTAACTCAGTATCTTCAGCAAGGGAAGGATGTCCTTTTGCTGATAGATGTTCAGGGTGCCCTTCAGATAATGGAGAAGCTCCCCCGAGTGGTCTCCATATTCGTATTGCCACCCTCCTGGGATGCCCTTAAACAGAGGCTTGAGGAGAGGGGCACTGATACTGCCGAGGAGATTCAGAGGAGATTAGAGGCGGCCGTGAGAGAGATTGACTATTGGTCTCATTATGATTATATTGTAATAAATGAGACCCTAACCGAGGCTGTGGAGAAGCTCAGGTCTATCATTATTGCCGAGCGCAGCCGGCAGGAGAAAATGAAAGAGGTAATGCAAGGGCTCATCGACGATTTCCGTCCGAGAAAGTGAGGGCTCGGGGTTATCTATTTTATGTTTTCAGATGATGAGCTAATGCTTTAACACCCTTGAAGAAAGCTGATGAAAATGCTAAGCGCAGGAGGAGAAATGGCAGGGATTACCAACAAACCAGGGAATAAATTCCAACTAATAACGGTTTCAGCACTACGATGCAAGCAATTAATTGACGGGGCGAAGCCCAAAATAGAGATTACAGCAAAGAAGTGGGCTACCATTGCCAGAGAAGAGGTCAGAAGGGGGCTGATAAAATTCACTATGCGGAGCGATAAAGAAGGGGAGCAATCCCCTGAGTAAGCCTCCTTGAAGGGCGGCTCCCTCTGCATAAATTTTCATAAGGGAAAAAGGGGATGAAAATAGCTTTAGGAGTCAGTGGCGGCATTGCCGCCTACAAGGCTGTGGAGATAGTTCGGGAATTCCAGAAGCATAATGTTGAGGTAGTGGTGGTTATGACCAGAAGTGCCTGCCGTTTTGTTTCCCCTCTGACATTTCAAACCATCTCTCACAATAGAGTCTATTATCGCATGTTCACCCCTGCTGAGGAGTGGGAAGCCCATCATATATTTCTGGCAAAGGAGATCGACCTTCTCCTTGTCGCCCCGGCTACAGCGAATATCATAGGGAAGTTTGCCAATGGTATTGCCGATGACCTCCTTTCCACTCTCTTTCTGGCGGTCTCTTGCCCGGTGGTGGTAGCCCCCGCTATGCACCAGCGTATGTTTCTGCATCCTCAGGTCAAGGAGAATCTGGAGAGGTTGCGTCAGTTAGGAGTGAAGCTGGTCGAGCCGGAGGTGGGTTATTTGGCTGGGGGTGACGAGGGTGTGGGAAGATTGGCAGAAGTCAGCAAGATCGTTCAACTTTCACTTCAGGCTTTGAGGAAGAAGACTCTTGCGGGGGTCACCTTTCTGATAACTGCGGGTCCCACCTGCGAGGATATCGACCCTGTGAGATACATAACCAACCGCTCCACCGGGAAGATGGGCTTTGCCCTGGCGGAAGCTGCTGCAGCCCGGGGGGCTGAGGTGACTCTCATCAGTGGACCCACCACCTTACCTCCACCCATCGGAGTGAAGCTGATTACGGGGAGGAGCGCCAGCCAGATGCGGGAGAAGGTTCTCGAGCAGTTGGAAGGGAGTAAGGTGGTCATCAAAGCGGCGGCGGTCACCGATTTTCGCCCCCGATTTCCAAGCCCAAAGAAGATTAAAAAGGATGTCCCCTTGGATGCTTTAGAGCTGGAGCTAACCGAGGACATCCTGGCAGAAATCGGCCAGCAGAAGGGGGAGAGGTTGGTAGTGGGGTTTGCCGCTGAGAGCGAAGGGGTAGTCCCCTATGCCCTCAAGAAGCTCAAGGAGAAGAAGCTTGACCTCATTATTGCCAACGATATATCCCTGCCAGGGAGCGGCTTTGGTTCGGACACTAATACGGTGACCATTATCACCGCCGATGGGAAGGAAATCCCACTGCCCCAGCTTCCCAAAAGGGAGGTAGCGGAGCATATACTGGATAAAATAGAAGAAATATTAGCTGATGCCAGTCGATAATTTATCCGACCTCATAGAGAAGGTCAAACGCCAGCTACAATATTTTCAGAGCCTCGGTGTAGAGGGTTTGAATATCCAATGGCAGAAAGAGCAGATAGCCCCTGTCAGCCAGAAGAGCGAGCTTCTCTCTCAGCTCCAGCAGGAGGTGGCCCGATGCCAGAAGTGCCCACTCCACCTTACCAGGAAAACCACTGTCTTCGGCGAAGGTGATGTCAACGCTCGGCTGATGTTTATCGGTGAAGCCCCGGGCTATTGGGAAGATGTGCAGGGACGCCCTTTTGTGGGTCAGGCAGGTAAATTGCTGACCGATATTATTAAGGCTATCGGGTTGAGCCGGGAGGAGGTCTATATAGGCAATATCGTGAAATGTCGTCCTCCGGAAAATCGGAATCCCAAGCTGGAGGAGATGGAAAGCTGCCGAGATTATTTGCACCAGCAGATTGCTATAATAAGACCCGAGATTATCTGTGCTCTGGGCACTTTTTCCGCTCAGAGGCTTTTGAACACCAAACTCCCCATCTCCAGATTGCGGGGGAAGTTTTGGGATTATCAGGGGATTAAGCTTATGGCGACCTTCCATCCAGCCTTCCTCTTGAGGAGCCCTTATAAAAAGAGGGATGTCTGGGAGGATATGAAGAAGATAAAAGCCTGTCTTCAGCAGGGGAGCCAGTGATGAAAGAGAGGAGAAGATTTATAGAAGTTGCTCTTCCTCTTCCCCTCTCTCCTACCTATACCTATGAACTCCCTATTAAGTTTCAAGATAAAGTCGCCTGCGGAAGCAGGGTCTTGGTTCCCTTTGGGCGAAAGCTGACCACCGGCTATGTAGTAGATTTCACCTCTCAGCCTCAGATTCCTCTGGAGAAGATAAAGAAGGTGCGCGAGCTGCTGGATGAGCAGCCTCTCATCACCGAGTTTATGCTTCGCCTTACAAAATGGGCGGCGGACTATTACCTCACCTCCTGGGGAGAGTTTATCAAAGCCTCCCTCCCGGCGGGGATTAACATCGAGTCCCATACGGTGGTCTCCATCTCCGATGCGGGGCTGCGCTGGGCGGAAAAATTAGCCTCTTCGGAGGAGAAGCTCCCCCATCGATTCCGTGTATTGAAACATCTGCAGAATGAGCCAGCCCTGCCGGTCAAGCGGCTCAAGAGGTTGTTTCCCTCCTCCAGCTTTTACTCCTCCCTCAGTTGGCTGCACAAGGAGGGGTTCATCACCCTGAGGGAGAAGCTGGCAGGGAAAGCTTCCACAGCACGCCCCAGAGCTGAGAAAGAGCCTTTTGAGGAAGCTCCTCCGAGCTCTGAAAAGCATATTAAGCTGACTCCCCTGCAGCAGGAGGTTTACAGCCGTATAGTGGAGGAGATGGATAAGGGGAGCTTTTCTGTTATCCTGCTTCACGGCGTTACCGGCAGCGGAAAGACGGAAATATACATCATGGCGGTAAAGAAGGTATTAGCAGAGGGGAGGAACGCCCTTATTCTGGTGCCGGAGATCGGGCTTACTCCACAGCTCAGGCGGCGATTCAGCTCCTATTTTGGCAATACGGTAGCAGTGCTCCACTCCGGGCTGGGGAGAGGAGAGAGGCTGGATGAATGGTGGCGAGTGAAAAGGGGAGAAGCTAAGGTGGTGTTAGGCACCCGCTCTGCTGTTTTTGCCCCTTTACAGAATATAGGCATTATAATAATTGATGAGGAGCATGATGCTTCTTATAAGCAGGAGGAATCTCCCCGGTATAATGGGAGAGATGTAGCCATAGTGAGGGCTAAGATGGAAGAGGTGGTGGTGCTGCTTGGTTCAGCCACCCCTTCTCTGGAAAGCTATTACAAGGCGAAGCAGGGTAAATATCTCTACCTTTCCCTTCCCACCAGGGTGAGCAACCGCCAGCTGGCGGAGGCGGAAATCGTTGACATGAAGGAGGAGTTAAAGCGAGAGGGGGGCGCGGTTTTATTCTCTGAAAGGTTGCTGACCGCTATAAAAGAGAGGTTATCCAGGAAGGAACAGGTTATGTTATTGGTCAACCGCCGGGGATATGCCTCGTTTCTGCTTTGTCGTTCCTGCGCTTATACCCCGCTTTGCCCTCACTGCAGCCTGGCTCTAACTTTTCATCAGAGACCAAAGCGCCTTATATGCCATTACTGCGGTTACAGCCGTCTTCCCCCTAAAAAATGTCCTCAGTGTCAAGGGGAGTATCTCCATCTGGTGGGGGAGGGGAGCGAGAAATTCGAAGAGGTTCTAAAAGTGATGCTCCCCGAAGAAGCCATCTGTCGGATGGATAGGGATACCACCCGACGCAAAGGGTCCTATGAGAAGATACTCGCCGAGCTGGCTGATGAGAAGATAAAGCTCCTCGTGGGCACCCAGATGATTGCCAAAGGTCACGACTATCCCAAGATTACCCTGGTGGGGGTGGTAGCTTCCGATAGCGCCCTCTGTCTGCCAGATTTCAGAAGCAGTGAGAGGAACTTCCAGCTTCTCACCCAGGTGGCTGGTAGGGCAGGGAGGGGGGATATACCCGGGAAGGTCATCATTCAGACATATTACCCTGACCATTATAGCATCCGCTTCGCCTGTCAGCAGGACTATGCCTCCTTCTACCAGCAGGAGCTGAAGTTTAGAAGGTGGATGAAATATCCCCCTTTTACCTCTATTATAAACCTCGTGGTCAAAGGAAAGGACAGGGAGAGGGTTAAGAAAAAGGCAGAGCTCCTCGCCCAACAACTCAGAGAGAATCGGGACGGCACCCTTATTATTATGGGTCCAGCCCTGGCACCTTTAGCCAGGATAAAGGGGGAATATCGCTACCAGGTCATCCTGAAGGGAAGAGTCAGGACGAGGATGAAGAGGTGCCTCCAACAGAGCTTGGAAGCCCTGCGAAGCAAAAGGATTGGCATGAAAAACCTCCAGGTAGATGTGGACCCTATGAACATGATGTAGACATCTTCCTGGAATAGGAAGCTCAGGGGGTCAATAGAGTGGTCTATGACATAAGCTCTAAGCCTCTTAACATCATAGAATGGGAGTAACTATGCCGAAGATAGATTTTGTCCATTTACATAACCATACCGAATACAGCCTCCTCGATGGGGCTATCCGCTTGAACGAACTCATTGAGCATACTATTAATAAAGGGATGAGCGCTACCGCTATTACTGACCATGGAAATATGTTCGGAGTGGTGCCCTTCTACTTGAAGGGAGTGGAGAATGGGATAAAGCCCATTATCGGCAGCGAGATGTATGTAGCTCCCAAGAGCCGGCTTGAGAAGAGCGGACCGATAAAAGCTGGCGAAGAGCCCTTCTTCCACCTGATCTTACTGGTGGAGAACGCCGATGGCTATAAGAATCTGATCAAGCTGTCCACCGATGGCTACCTGAAGGGCTTTTACTACAGACCCAGGATTGACAAAGAACTCCTCAGACAGCATTCCAAGGGTCTGATAGCCCTCAGCGGCTGTTTGAGGGGGGAAATCGCCAGCCACATTCTGAGGGGCGAGGTGAATAAGGCGGAACAATATGCTCGGGAATATCAGGAAATCCTGGGAAAGGATAACTTCTTCCTGGAGCTTCAGGACCACGGTCTTAAGGAGGAAAAGCAGGTAAACTCTGAATTGGTCCGTATGTCTCAGCATCTGGGTA
The DNA here is from genome assembly GCA_005223145.1 of bacterium (candidate division B38) B3_B38. Lineage (GTDB taxonomy): Bacteria > Acidobacteriota > B3-B38 > Guanabaribacteriales > B3-B38 > Guanabaribacterium. The sequence continues at coordinate 13,307 of NJBL01000036.1, forward strand.
TCCCTCTGGTCGCTACTAACGATTGCCACTACATAACTCAGCAAGATGCTTTTCCCCACGATGTCCTGGTCTGTATTCAGACCGGTAGAACAGTTCAGGATAAGGATAGGCTAAAATTTGCCAACGACCAATACTATTTCAAATCCCCCGAAGAGATGGAGATGCTGTTTGCCAAGCAGCCTGAAGCCCTGCGTAATACTGTCGAGATTGCCCGACGCTGCCACCTCCTTCTGGATACCTCCACCTATCATCTCCCTCGCTATGATGTTCCTGAGGAATATACCTCAGACCAGTATTTTGAGAAGATTGCTCGTGAGGGATTCGAAAAAAGGCTGGAGAGGTTGAAGGAGCTTGAGGCCCAGGGGAGGCTGAAGGTGCCCCTGAGTGAATACAAAAAGAGGCTGGAAGAAGAAATCCTCATGATCAAGCAGACCGGCTTTTCCAGCTATTTTCTGATTGTCTGGGACTTTATTGACTATGCCCGGCGAGAGAGTATTCCTGTGGGACCCGGGCGCGGCTCTGGTGCCGGCAGCCTGGTAGCTTACTGTATGAACATCACCGATGTCGATCCCCTTCAGTATGGTCTCCTGTTCGAGCGATTTCTCAACCCCGAGCGGGTATCCTCCCCTGACTTCGACATAGACTTCTGCATGAGGCAGAGGGGAAAAGTGATAGACTATGTGACCAACCGCTACGGGCGGGAGAATGTTTCTCAAATCATCACCTTCGGCACCATGGCTGCCCGGGCGGTGATAAGGGATACCGGAAGGGGGTTGAACATCCCCTATTCCAAGGTTGATTCCATTGCCAAGATGATTCCTTATGAACCCGACAGCTCCATAGATAAAGCTTTACGGGAAGTTCCCCAGTTAGCAGAGATGGAGAAGAAGGACGAAGAGGTAAAGACCCTTCTTTCGGTCGCTCGCAGGCTGGAAGGGCTGACCCGGCACGCCTCCACCCATGCCGCCGGAGTGGTCATTGCCCCCGCTCCTCTCACCGAGTATGTGCCTCTCTACAAAGGGGGAAAGAATGAGATAACTACCCAGTATGCTATGGGGGAGTTGGAGAAGATTGGCTTGTTGAAGATGGACTTCCTCGGGCTGCGTACCCTCACAGTGATCAAGGAAGCCATAGATAATATAGGAGAAACCACCGGCAAGGCGATTGAGCTTGACCTCCTTCCCCTCGATGACGACAAAACCTATAAGCTCTTTTCTGAAGGGAGGACAACCGGCATCTTCCAGTTTGAAAGCTCCGGTATGAAGGACATTCTCAGGAGGTTCAATCCTCAAAAATTTGACGACCTGATCGCCCTTAACGCTCTCTACCGCCCCGGTCCCATTCGCAGCGGGATGATAGATGAGTTCATCAGGAGGAAGCAGGGGAAGATAGCCACCACTTATGAAGTTCCCGAACTGGAGGAGATTCTGGGAGAGACCTATGGAGTTATAGTTTACCAGGAGCAGGTTATGCAAATAGCCAGCCGGCTGGCAGGTTTCACTATGGGAGAGGCTGACATCCTGCGTCGCGCTATGGGGAAGAAGAAAAGGGAGGAGATGAGAGCTCAGAAGGAGAAGTTTCTCAAGGGAGCTAAAGAGAAGAACATCCTCACCAAAACTGCTCAGAAGATTTACAATTTGATGCAGCACTTCGCCGGCTATGGGTTCAACAAGTCCCACAGTACCGCTTACGCCCTATTAGCCTATCAGACAGCATATCTAAAAACCCATTATCCTCTGCAGTTTATGGCAGCTTTGCTTACCAGCGAGATGGAAAATACAGATAAGCTTGCCAGCCACATTACCGAGTGCCGAGAGATGGGAATAAAGGTTTTCCCCCCGGACATCAATGAGAGCCAGGATAACTTCACAGCAGTGGGGGAGGGCATCAGGTTTGGACTGGCAGCTATTAAAAACGTGGGACTGTCGGCTATTGAATCCATGTTAGAAGCGAGGAAGAAGTTGGGAGTGTTCACCTCTTTTGTCCGGTTCTGCGAGGAAGTAGACCTCCGATTGGTCAATACAAGGGTGATAGAGGGCCTTGTCAAATCTGGCTCCTTCGATTCCCTTGGTCTGCGCCGCTCCCAGCTCTTCGCAATCGTTGACCGTGCTATGGAGCACGCCCAGCGGCGCCATAAGGAGCGGGAGAAAGGGCAGATAAGTATGTTTGCTACCTTTCAGCCCCAGGAAGGGACCATGCTCGATAGCCAGCTCATTCCGGCTATGGACGAGTGGTCGGAAAGAAAGCTGCTAGCCTATGAAAAAGATGCGCTGGGATTCTATATCACCGGACATCCCTTAACCCGCTTTGAAAGCGAGCTGAAGGAGTTCTCCAGCTCAACCACTGCCGATATCAACCAGGATATGGATTCCCAGACCACCTCCATCGGAGGAGTCATCAGCCGCATCAGGCGACTTAAGACCAAGTCGGGGAAACTAATGGCTATTATCCGATTGGAGGACCTGGTGGGTTCCATTGAGGTCACCGTCTTTCCGGCTACCTATCAAGCCTCCCAGGCTTCTCTCAAGGTTGACGAAGCTGTACTGGTTAAGGGGAAAGTAGAGGCAGACGAGGATAAGGCCAAGCTGCTTGCTTCAGAGATTATCCCCCTGAGGGAGATAAGACATCGGAGCGCAAAGAGAATGGTGATAACCATACCCCTTACGATGCTGGAAGAGGAGACCATCCAGGAGCTTCACAAACTATTGGAAGAGAACCGTGGGGAGTGTTCGGTCAAGTTTGAGCTGGTGCAACCTCAGAGGTTCCAACTGTCTATCAAGCCGAACGCCTATATTAAGGTCAATCCGACAAAGCAGCTCATAGACCGGCTGGAGGAGATGTTCGGCAAGGGAGCGGTTACACTGGTAACCCGGTAGACTGCGGATGATAAGCTTTTTATTAGTACGAGAGAACAAAAATGAAGAAAAATCTTTACTACTGGAGAAAGAAATTTCAGAAGACTTCTTTTCATTTCTTCATAATTGGCATTATCCTTACACTTCTTTTATCAGGATGCTCATACTTTTCTACCAACAAGGAGGCGATAAGAGTCGACAATCTTTATGGGCAAGAGGTAGCGGGGGCGAATATAACCTGCCAAGGGGTAAATAGATATACTGACCCCTCTGAGGCTCTGGGACCCCCCAATGCGGGGGAGTTCGTTCGCGGATCTCGCAACTACTACGGCTTCGTATCCCTGGGCATAGATGGGAGCATCGTGCTCCGCATGTCTATGCCAGTAGCTGATGGTCCGGGAAATGACATCAGGGTGTATCAATCGGTATCCAACGAGCCCCTGGAGGTGTGGGTCAGCCCATCGATGACCGAAGAATTCGTCTCTATGGGTATTAAAAATTGCGGCAAGCGCGGAGGGGGCTTTGATCAATACTGCGAGTTTGATATAAAAGAGTCCGGATATAAGTCGATAAGATATGTCTTTGTAAAGGATAAGCAGAGGACACAAATCCCAGATATTTACTGCTATGAGTCGGCAGGCGCGGATATAGACGCAGTGCAGGGGCTGTATACCAATTTAATTGACACCGCCAATTAACCTTCCCGCAAGGATTGAAATGGAAGACTCAAGGGCAAAAAGTACCATAGACCTCCTCCTTTTTGCTTCTCTCTCCGCAGCCCTTCTCTCTTTTGGTCTCCAGGGAGGGGAGCTTCTGAAGGAGGATTATGTAGGATTAGCCCTGGGAGGATGTTTGATTCTGGCTCTGTTCATCATCAAAAGAGGGGAGCTATTGGCAAAGGATTACGGCACGGCAGCGATGAGTCTGGGGTTCATCTTGATTCTCTCGCGCTCGCTTCGCCTCCCCCTCATTTCTTACCTCCTGCACGGATTTTCTCTTAAGCTCTCTTTGCTCTTTACGATAACGGCTGCGCTATTTCTCATTGTTGGGCTTATGGTAAACCGAAGTTCCTTTGTTCTCTTCAACTCTCTTATTGATTGGTCCTTTCTGGGAGCCCTGTTGTTCATCTGTATATTCTCCCCTTTTGTCCTCCTCCTTTCTGGTGGGGAAAAGGGAGCTTACTATAAAATGAGCTTTCCCCTCTACCTTATAGCCGGGGAATTTTTCTGCTTCTACCTGGCTATCAATTTTCTGCTGCGACGGGGAAAGTATCGCCGCGGCTTTCTTATTCTGTTTATTGTTTTGCTATTGTTTATTATCTGGCATCCTTTGGGGAGATGACCTCTAAAATAGCAGTTCTCGGTGGGAAGAAATTGGTTACCCGGCAAACCTTTCGGATTGCCTATGCCTTGGGCGAAGCTATCGCAGCCAAGGAATACCAGCTATTCACCGGAGGAGTTTCTGGGGCAGGGGAGGAAGCTTCCCGTGGAGCTTATCGATATCTACAACAGATGGGCGAAAACCCTCTTGACCGTATAACCTCTGTGATCCCCTACGGTTATGAACCGAGCCATCCCTACGGGCAAACCCTCCATCGGGGGATGAACTCGGAAAAACGCCGCAGGGAGTTGGTGAAAATAGCCGATATATGTATCGTCATCGGTGGAGGGGAGGGAACCCGGCAGGAGATAGATTTCGCCATTGAGGAGGGAAAGCCCCTCATCCCTATAGCTTGCACCGGTGGAGAGGCAGCCCGTCTCTGGCAGAAGCTTTATCAGTCGAGGGAATCTCCAATTGGTGAGCAGCATTTATGGGAGCTCCGTCCCGAGGTGAACGACCCTCTGGTTATCAAAAAAGAGGTTCTAGGGATACTATCGCTTTTACTAGCTAAAAGGTAGTAGTTATGGAGCGCTTAATAAGGCGGGCGGCTGCCACCATAAGAGGCTACCCCCCGGTGATTGTCCTTACCGGTGCCGGCATATCTGCTGAGAGCGGCATCGCCACTTTCAGGGGAAAAGGGGGAATCTGGTCCAGATACAACCCCGAGGAGTATGCCACCATCGATGCTTTTATGCAAAATCCCGCCAGGGTCTGGAGGATGCTGAAGGAGTTCGCCCAGATTACCATGGAGGCTCAGCCCAACCTCGCTCATATAGCTCTGGCGGAGCTGGAGGCTATAGGGCATCTATCTGTCGTCATTACCCAGAATATAGACAGTCCCCATCAGAGGGCGGGCAGTCAACAGGTTATTGAGCTGCACGGAAATAACCGCTGGCTAATCTGTCTAAAGTGCGGTAAGAGGCACCGGGTGAGCCAGAGTCTTATCGAGGAGATTCCCCCTCGCTGCCCGTGCGGGGGGATACTCCGTCCGGATGTGGTCTTCTTTCACGAATCCCTCCCGCACGATGCCTACCAGCAGGCGGTGGAAAAGAGCCAGCAGTGCGGCTGTATGCTGGTGATTGGCACTTCTGTCCAGATTTTTCCCGCTTCCCTGATGCCCGTCCTTGCCAGACAGCACGACGCCATCATCATAGAGATAAACCCCGAAGAAAGCCACCTCACCAATGAAGTTAGCGACATTTTTATCGAGGGAAAGGCGAGTGATATTCTCACCCGTATAGTGGAGGAGATAAAGAGGTTGAGCCCTTAGCCCTCCTGTTTTTGCCTCTCTTTCTCCAGAATGGGAATAAGTTCCCGGAAGGAGTTTATGGTCCAGTCAGCCCCTGCCGAGGGGTCGGGCTCCTTGCCGTTGGTAAGCAAAATGGTCTTCACCCCGGCGGCTTTGCCCGCCCAGACATCATATTTGACATCCCCGACGAGGAGGAGCTTATCAGGGGGTATGCCGAGCCTTCGGCTGATAAGCAGCACCGGAGCCTCCGAGGGTTTGGGTGGGGCATCCTCTCGGGTGACCACCAGGTCAAAGGAAAGGCGGTGCTTTCGCATCACCATGTCCACGCAGGTGCGGGAGTTACGGGTGAGGATGGCGGTTTTTATCCCCTGCCTTTTCAGGTAAGACCACACCTCCCGGAAGTGGTCGTTGAGCACCGAGTTCTCCGCCGCATCCCGCTCGCAGTCCTCCAGTATGCGGGTGGCTCGCTCCAGTTGGGCACCTTCCAGGGTCGCCAGGTGCTCCAGGATGAGCTGGTCGGGAGGGATGCCGATCTTCCGCTTCAGGACAGGGAAATCTATGTAGGGCTTGGTGACCGTCCCATCCAGGTCAAAGATTACTCCTTCAAACAAAAACCTGTCTCCCTTCGTCGCCTACCTTTACCCTGCTGGAGGTTTTATAACCTTGCTTTTCCCCTGGAGATACCAGTGCTGGTTTTCATCAAAGAAGATGTTCTCGCTCATCCCCTTGAGGTCTATCTTCCACTGGTTATCCTCCTGTCGGAGGAGGTAAGGGGGCTCCTTCTGAGGGTCGTCCAGGAAGATGATTATCGCCCATTCCTCGCTGAACTCAACCTTGTATTTCTTTTTGGATAAGAACTGGTATTCCTGCTTGAGCAAATCCGCCGGCGGTGGTGAGCTCCCTACGAGTTCTTTAGTCTCCGCTGTGAGACACTCCACATAGCCTTTAGTGTCGCCCCTGCGGGCGCAGTCCTTATACCACTCAAATGCCGCCGAAGGGCTGGCGAACCGCTCTACCTCAGTCTGCCCGGCAATCATTACCGCCCAGAGAAGAATCACGGTCAGCAGTGGCAAAACGACAGTCATCCGCCGCCAGAATTTTTTTCTGAATTTAATGACCATCATCATTATCATTCCCTCACCATAAAGCGGTTATCACCTATATTATAGCTCATTTTCAGGCGGTTTTTCCTCTTTTTTATTCCCCTTTTCAGTGGAGTGGGCTTTCAGCGCTTCTTTAACTTTTTTACCTTTATTAGGTAGCCTATCTCTAAATTCCATATTCTTTTTTAGCCAATAACTTGCTTTATCATGTTTCTTTAACTTTATATATAAAGAGCCTAAATTAAGCATCGCCGCCACCAAGTCATCCTTCAGCTCCAGCGCTCTTTTGTAAACCTTTATGGCTTCCTTCGTTTTACCGGCCTCCCTCAGGATGTTGCCAAGGTTGTAGTTGGCCAGGGCGGATTTCGGGTCAAGCTGGATAGCCCTCTTCATCCACTTCTCGGCTTTTTCGAACTCTTTTTTCTTGTGGTATACGTTCCCGATGTTGATATAGGGGTTGGGGAACATGGGCGCCAGTTTTATGGTCCTCTGGTAGTGGGCCAGGGCCTTGTCCCACTCCCCGTGCTGTTCGTAGTATATGCCCATTTTGTTGTACCCCCTCACCGATTTGCGGTCCTTGAGGATAACATCCTTCCACATGCTCTCCTCTGTGGCGAAGGCCATGTTGCGCTTGAAAGTTCCAAGGCCCATTAGAAGTAGCGTGGCCAAGGCAATTGTTGTGAAGACCTTGTGCCTTTTACCGCCTATCTCCCTGTAGTGAGAATAGAGCTTTGCCGCGATGTAGGTGAAGGCCAACGTGGCGCCGAGGCCCGG
>NJBL01000037.1 GCA_005223145.1 bacterium (candidate division B38) B3_B38
CTCCCTCAAGCAGAAATCGCCCGAGAGGTAGTGTGACAATGCGGGTTTCCCATTACCGGCAGCAGTGCCAATATCTCCGGGCAAACCCCCTCTTGCCGGGTTGAAGAGGTCATAAGGCAGTTTGGCAATAAAATCGACCTCATAATAGATGGAGGAAAAACCGCAGGGATAAAAGGTTCCACCATCCTGGACCTATCGGGAAGTGAGCCGATAATTCTCCGCGAGGGAGACCTCCCATGGCAGGGGATACAGGAATTTTTAAATGTCCCCCTAAGATTTAAGGAGCAAAAATAGGAGTAACCGGGGATTGATTATAAACTTTTTTATCTAATAAATTTATGATTCAGAGAAATTTCGCTGGATCTATGAACAATTCGGTAAGCACTTGCTTGGCATTCTGAGTTGATGAGAGGTCTGGCTTAATCTCTAGCGTATTTTAATATTGATTTGAAAAGCAATAATTTGATATAATTTACCAAAATAATATATCTATCGTACAAGAGAGGCGAACTTTCAACAATTTTTGAGAAGGGGAGTTTATTATTTAGCATCTGCTTTAGTATTCGTAAGGAGGTGAATTTCAGTGCTCAGATTAATTAAGAAAACTTCAAAAAAGATAGGTCTCCCACCCGGAACCCCCGTTCATATAGGGGAGAAAAAGATTGACAAAACAAGGATCAACAGCAAAAAACCTATGAGTCTCAGATGTACTTTGCTTATGTGATGTTCTTGCTTGGGACCAATGCAAAATTGAAAGGCAAATGCAATTGTAAAAATTTCATCTGATACTGCTTTGGATCTAATTATTTAATGCCAGAAAAAACAAAATAGCAAGTGATTTAAACAAAGCAGAAGATAAGAAGATAACTATAATAGAAGAAATAAAATAGTTATCAAAAGCTGTTCTTGCTAAGGATTTATTAATCTTATAGAGGCTGTCCTGATATGTCTAAAAACTCATCGAAAAAATAATGCACTTAAAGGTTGAGCAAAGGAGAAGTACATAACACATTATATAGGATTACTCCCTTCAGTTACCACTCAAAGTTGCTGACTGCTTTCTTAAAATTATTAGATATCTGAATGTTATGGGAAGCCATAAAAGAAAAGGAGTATAAGCTATGAAAGTGTTAGTCGTCTATTATTCCATGCATGGTCATGTTCATCGTCTGGCAGAGGCGATTGCCGAAGGTGCCAAGGAAGTTGAAGGTGCAACGGTAGAGATGCGTCGTGTTCCGGAGACATTGGCAAAAGATGTGCTCGTTAAAACAGGAGCTCTCGAAGCTCAGAAAGCGTTTTCTCATATCCCTATATGTAGTGTAGAAGAATTAGCTTCCGCCGATTCGATCATCTTTGGCACGCCAACACGATTTGGGAATATGTGTGGACAGATGCGCCAGTTCCTCGACGCTACTGGCCAGCTTTGGGCTAAGGGAGCACTGGTGGGTAAAGTGGGAAGTGTATTTACTAGCTCTGCCACACAGCATGGAGGGCAAGAGTCTACCATCCTCAGTTTCCATATCACGCTTCTCCATCACGGGATGGTCATTGTGGGTTTACCATATACCTTTCAAGGTCAAATGCGTATCGACGAGATTACCGGCGGCTCTCCCTATGGAGCGTCAACAATTGCAGGCGGCATGGGGGAGCGTATGCCAAGCGAAAATGAGTTGGAAGCAGCTCGGTTTCAGGGAAAGCATGTCGCCATGATAGCTTCCAAGCTTACAAGATAGCAAAACCAATAAAGCAACTCTTGAGAGCCATTAGATAGAGCTTAGCAGAGCAGCCGTTTTGGTTTCCTGCACAACGCTGATTGAGCGTTGTTGCAATACATACTGTGTCTGCCCCAGCAGTGATGCTTTGGTTTTTTCAGGCTAATATATCGTAGCTATTACCTGGGTAGACTCTGGAACATTCGTGATCATGATGTCATTTTAAGAGGAATTTCCGAGGAAGTATGAATCAGATTATATCCTGCTCCCGGCGGACCGATGTCCCTGCATTCTATCTTTCCTCACTTATGACATGTTTAAAAAATGAATGTCCTTTTAAGGAGACATAATTCGCCATAATTGTACAGAAGCTCAACGGAAGATGAGCACCTCACTTTTAGCTAAGTATAAGGTAAATAGAATATCCGAAAGACCCTTCGAGCAGTAAAGGTAACTCCATTATATTCATAGAATTATAGCAAAAAAGCTAACCCTCTGGCGATTCCCAAAAAAACTCACCTTAGGTGAATGGGACTCCATCCGCAGTAAGCCGGCATAAATATTGCTGTAAACCATTTTTAAAAAAGAGAAAAACCTCATTAAACATCCTCAAAAGGAGGCGAGGTGGCCATGAAAAGAGCAAACATTGGTAAACAGGGATGGAAGCTCCTTTTAGCCTCGGTCATCCTGATGTTCTTTGTAGGGGCATCTTATCCGAAAGGGGATGACGAGGGGAAGAACTATGTGAGAATATGCTTCACAGAGAAAGGAGTGACCCTGCAGCGAGCAACAGGGATGGCGCCTGAGACCCCCGTAACCAATGATCTCCTTAAGCAGAAAAAGAAGATAGATTTCAAAAAACTAAAAAATGAGCTCCCCGAAAAATATAAGAGGTGGCTTGACGAAGTAGCTTATATAATTTCCAATTACGAACTTAAAGGATTCCTCCAGCTCAAGACCGACGAACATAAGGATTTGTTTATCGAGAGATTCTGGCTGGCAAGAGACCCCACTCCGGGAACCAAGAGGAATGAATTCAAAGATGAGCATTACCAAAGATGGGCCTATGCCAATAAATTCCTCGGAAGGGGAACCTACCTGCCGGGGTGGAAGACCGACCGGGGGAGAGTCTACATCACTTTAGGAAAGCCTGCCACCATAACCCAATTAGCGAGTAGCTTTGAAACCCATCGAATGGAGTTGTGGCACTATATAGGTAATACCCAGTACAACCTTCCCCCGAGCTTTTATCTCATATTCTATTGGAGGGATGGTCATCCCCCCTTTAGATTGTACCGCCCCCTGACCGATTCCCCTTATCGGTTGCTGAAGCCTACTCCAGAGGTCCAGCCCCTTGACGAGGAGACTCAATTTAACTACCTCAGCAGGCTGGGATATGACGTAGCTCATGCCGCATGGAGCTATCTGCCCAGCGCCGGGGGGTATGAGACCTATGGGTATAGGGCGGCAATGATAGAATCTGAACAACTGATAGGCGACATCTGGAAAGCTCACAACTTAGAGGAGGAGAGTAGAAAAGAGTATGTAGATGCCACCCTGGCAGGAAAAGCCGAGGTGGAGGTGGAGATATTCTTCAAAACCATGACCATAGGGAAGCTTGTCAGATGGTTTGTCTCACCCGCCGGTAACATCTTCTACGATATAGCCATTGAGATCAAGCCTGAGGATTTGCAGGTCGGTAAATACGATGACCAATACTTCATCAACATGGACCTCAGTGGCACCGTCAAGGATGATGAGGAGAAGGTCATCGATTTCTTTTCTTGCAGCCTTGAGGATATATATCTTGATGAAGCTAAATTTGAGCAAATTCGCTATCGCCCCATGATGCTGATGTTTAGAAGGGCTTTGGTCCCCGGCAACTTCCACCTCGACATGGTTCTGGGGAATAATGTGAGCAAGGAGATTGCCTCCACCTCAGCAGAGCTTGTCATCCCTCCCCTCCCTGATGAGAAGCCTCTGATAGGGAATTTATACCTGGCCAAGAAAATAACCCGCATCTCAGAGGGGGAAAAACCCAGCCAGAAGATCAAGGCTTTCCAGTTTGGAGACCTTGTTATCACCCCCTCGGTGGATAACAGCTATTCCCCGAAGGAGGGGCTGATTGCCTTTTATCATATCTTCTTCCCCCATGCGATAACCCCCCAGCAGGCGTCCAACTATCTCCTCTGCTACGAGATCTCCCAGAGGGGGGAGGTGGTGAGCAGAGTGGTGGAGTCGCTGGCAGAATTGGGAAAGAGAAATGCCCTGGTGGTTACCCTTTATCAGAGGTTAGGGCTGGAGGGGTTAAGGGTGGGGGAAGCCTCTCTGGATATCTTCTTGAAAAACATGACCGCTGGAGAGGGGGTGGTAGAAGCATCCGCCCGGGCTGATTTTGAGCTAGTCTCCCAGCCAGAGCCCGAGTGCTGGAGCTACAATCAGGCTATTATCCCTTACGACAGCCCCCAGTACGATTACTTCCGGGCTAAGCTCTATATAAACACCGGAAATTATGAGGCTGCCGAAAGGGGGCTTAAGGCTTTTCTGAGTAAGAATCCCGATCACTTCCTAGCCAATCTCGACTACTGCACACTTCTCCTATTGAACCAGAGATACGACGAACTGATAGAGCAGGCTAGCCCCCTTCTGGTAGCCTCCCCACGCCAACCCAATCTGTTAGAGCTCATGGGTCAGGCATACATATATAAAAATGATTATCAGGAAGCCAGGCGCTATTACGAAGCACTCAGGTTGGTGCGACCCAAATTCCCTCCCGTTCTAAACTACCTGGCGTATATCTATTACAATTTGAACCAGAGAGAGAAAGCCATCCAGCTGCTGGAGGAATCCCTTAAGTTAGACCCCAGTCAAAAGGATATTCAAGAGAGGTTGAAAAAAATCAAATCGGAGAGTCGATAACCGATATCCTTTCCTTCTGTTTTCCCTGGCTGATCAGGTATATAAAAAACGGATATCTGAGGGGGAGAATGGCCTAATGGCAGTCAATATCTCTGCAAGAAGTAATCTTCAAGAATCTGGCGGTGGTCAAAAGCTATCGGTGAGGGAAGGTTTTCTCTGGTAAACACCCCAATCTCCTTGGCATCGTCGGCTGCACGGGGTATCCCCTTCCCTGTGGCTATAAAAACCGTGGTAACGGTATGACCCCGGGGATCACGCGTTGGGTCGGAATAAGTATGAAATTGCCGGGTGAGGGTAACATTAAGGGAGGTCTCTTCCCTGGCTTCCCGGACAGCACACTCCTCGACAGTCTCCCCATATTCCTGAAACCCACCGGGGAGCGCCCAGCCATAAGGATAATTTCTCCGCTCTATTAAAACAATCCCTCCGCCTTCGTGCTCTATTATTATATCAACAGTGGGGGTGGGGTTTCGCCTCTTTGTTAATATGACAGCGCCACATTTAGGGCATTTAAGCTCTTCCACTTTCATTATGGGTATGCCCATCTTTATTAAGTTGTTCTAAACCACCCCTCCATGGGGAGGTTGGGGAGAAGATTATTTCTTTACCGGAATCAGACACAGAAACTCCAACTTATCCTGCCCGATATTCCTAAATTGATGCTCCTCATCGGGAAGGATGAAAGCCACATCTCCAGGAATCAAAGGAGATTCCTTAGCCTCACAGGTGAGAACCCCTTTTCCCTTGAGTACGAAAACCTCATGCTCATGTGGATGTCGATGTAATGGAGAGTGCCCTCCAGGGGATATCTCCACCACTCGCATAGCGAAGTTTTCCGCCCCATCCTTCTGGCTAATGACCCATCTCATCTTTACCCCGCTGGCTTCAGGGTCTTCTATGCTCTCCGGCGCCACCTCCCAATAGGGAACTAATTTCATATCTCCCTCCTCAACAACATTTATGAAAAATCCCCTTCTATCGCCCCTCAAAGCCTCATAAAAAACAATCTGGTGGACGGTACCGGACTTGAACCGGCGACCTCTGCCGTGCGAAAGCAGCGCTCTCCCAACTGAGCTAACCGCCCACCTTTTTTGGAAAGCTCACTCTAATTTTTAATATCTTTTAACACTTTTGTCAAGATATTATCGGGACACCCTCTTCGGAGGCTGAAGAAATAAGATTCTTAGCAAATAAGGGCTCCAGAATTGGCTGTGTAAAAAGGATAAAAGGGTCAAAAGTCTATCCCTTTTTGAGCTAAAATACCCCCCCTGAAAGGGTGTTTTATCTCTTTCATCTCCGTCACTAGGTCCGCTTTAGCAATCAGGTCAGGATGAGCGTTTCGCCCGGTTAAAATCAGATGGAGGGAGGGGGGTTTCTCCTTCAACAAATCGAGAACCTCCTCTACCGGCAATAAACTGGTGTGGATGGCATTATTTATCTCATCAAGAATTATGAGGTGGTAGTCTCCGCTGCGCATTCGCTCCCGGGCGAGACTCAGACCCTCTTGGGCTGCTCTTTTGTGCTCCTCCTCGGGGATTTTGTCGCCGGGAAGTTTATAGTAGCCTCTCCCTTTGATTATTATCTCAAAGTTTGGTACCAGCTTCTTAGCCGAGGTATGCTCACCATAGGGATATTTTCCCTTGACAAATTGGATCATCAGCACATTAAAGTTGAAGCCAACCGCTCGAAGCGCAGTCCCCAAGGCAGCGGTGGTCTTCCCCTTCCCATCGCCGGTAAAGATTATGATGAGACCCCTGGTCTCCTTATTACTCCCCTTCTCCATTGGCACCTGTTGACCTCCTCTGAGCTCTTTTTTCTCAGAAATCATATTAGCATAGGGAAGAAAAGTCAACCCTTCCTTTTTAGAGCTGAAAAAGGAGTGAGAAGTTAATAAAGGAGATAGGTCCTAATTAGAGGAAAGCTCCCCTTTAAAAGATGCGCAGTTTCTCCTCTTCCCCTTCATTGAGGAAACGGACTCCGATATCATATCTTTTCCCATTGACATCTGGGCTATTTATCTGTTGGAACCGGACCACTTTTCCCATGACCCTCTGCTCCTTATCCAGAGTGGTAGACTTGAGGTAAAGTTCCAGCTCGGTATCCGCTCCGAAGAGCAATGATGACTCAAAAAGGACACCTCCCTGGCTGATATTTTTGGTGAAAGTAGCTTGCAGAGGTTCTTCTAAGAAACCCTTGGAGTTTATTCTCCTATATCTCAATGGGTTTCTGATCTGATAGCGGGGGAATTTCCTCCTTTCCTTAAAGGGTATAATAGGAGAGCCCACTTTATCTAAGAATTTCGCTTTGTAGAGGGCTTTGTCAGCAAAATTGAGAAGCTCTTCTGCCGAATGGACATCATCAGGATAGGACGCTATGCCACAGCTTATGGTCAGCCTCAAGGATTTCTCCTTGAATTTCTGAGAAGAGGAGCAGTATTGGTCTATATCGCTGGTAATGCGGGAAGCGACCCTGAAAGCCTCCTCCTTATTAGTATTGGGTAATATAATGGAGAATTCATCCCCACCGTAGCGGGCGGGGAGGTCGAATTCTCGAACATTGCTTCTGATTATTTTGCCGACATCCGATAGAACATGGTCCCCTTCCAGGTGACCGAAGAGGTTGTTGACCCGTTTAAAATTGTCCATATCGAAGAATATAAGGGAGGTTTTCAGATTATGCCGCTTGGAACGCTCGATTTCGCGCTTGAGACTGAGCTTGAAGAAGCATTGATTGAACAAACCGGTCAGCCCATCGGTGTTAGCCGAGTGCTCTATCTGCAAAAAATCATTTATCTCTATCAACTTGGGGCTCTTCATATAAGATTTAACATTAAAGAAATAATCCAAAAGAGCAACCATGAGCCCCACATCCCTTCCCAACTTGTTATTCAGCTCCACTCGATGTTCCATAATAGAAAACCAGTGTCTCAGTGCCTCCTCCTCGCTGAATTTCTTATTCGTCAATAGGTCAAGAAGCTCTGAGTAAACTTCTCCTCCGGTCTGCTCATAAATCTCTTCCAATCGTGATGAGATCGAGCCTTGATCGAAAAAGTTGTCCTTAAGAAGAGCTATCAGCTTCTTCTTAAAATCCGAACCTTTCTCCCCGTATGACATTTTCTGCTCTATTTCCCACCGCCCAAGGAATTATATAACTTGCCTCTTTTAATTTTTAAAGATACCATTTCCTCACCGATTTGTCAACCTTTTTATCGTAAGTGAATCACAATATATTCCACTTCTAATTTATTGAATATAAAAGAGTTATATATAATATATTACCTGCAATTTTTTCCCTCTACCACTATTATTCTGACATCCAACACATTGGTCTCCGTGGGGCCTGTGATTATCAAATCTCCTAACTCTCTGAAGAAGCTATAGGAATCGTTATTATTCAAAAAAGCTTGTGGGTTCATACCGAGGTGAACTGCTTTGGAGACCGTCTCCCCATCAGCCAGGGCGCCGGCGGCATCAGAGTTGCCATCAATCCCATCGGTGCCAGCGCTTAAGACGGTCACCTGAAGCAATTCATCGATCTCCAGAGCAAATTGCAGTACAAACTCAAGATTGCGTCCCCCGATACCGCTCCCCTTCACGGTAACTGTTGTCTCGCCTCCCGATATAAGGCAAGCTGGTGCGGTGATAGGGTTGCCGGAGCCCAAGACCTCCTTGACTATAGCGCTGTGGAAGCGGGCTACCTCTCTGGCTTCGCCCTCAATATACGCGGAGAGGATGAAGGGATGGTAGCCTAACTCCTCTGCTTTGTCTGCCGCTGCCCGCAGAGCCAGAAGGTTATTGCCTATAACCACATGGTGGGAGTTTTCAAAAATGGGGTCCCCTCTCTTGGGGGTCTCCCCTACCTTCCCCTCAAAACCTTTCTGGAGATAATGGAGCACTCGGTGGGGAACTTTATCCCTGAGTCTATACCTCTCTATTATTTCCAAGCAATCGGCAAATGTTGTATCATCGGGCACAGTCGGTCCTGAAGCAATGCTATCGAGCCTATCGCCGACCACATCGGACAGAATCAAGCTTACCAGAGCAGCAGGGGAGGCATATTTTGCCAATCGCCCACCCTTAGACTGGGATAGATGCTTTCTTAAGGCATTGATTTCATCTATATTTGCCCCACACTCCAGCATCAGCCGGGTCAGTTGACGCTTATCCTCCAGGGTTATGGGAGCAACAGGTAGAGTCAACATAGCAGAGCCACCTCCTGAGATCAAGGCAAAGACCAGGTCCCTCTTGCTCAATCCTCTTAATAATTTTACTATTTTCTGAGTCCCCTGCATTCCAGCCTCATTGGGGATAGGGTGTCCTCCTATATGGATTTCTATTCGCTTTAGCTTCATCCGTGTCTGATAGGGGATGATAACCAATCCCCCTTTTATCATCTCTCCCAGCACCTGCTCCAGGGCAAAAGCCATTTTGGCTGAAGCCTTACCCACCCCGATGACATAAATGCTGTCCCATTGAGAGAGGTCATATTCCTTTTCACCGACCCTTAGCAACTCATCGGTCAACTGGAGGGAGCCCGCAGCGAGCTCGGTGGGGTCCACCGCCGCCAGGGAGTGAAGGAATATCTCCCTCACATTACGGCGAGATAGCTTCTCTAATGGTTCCATAAGAAGATTACAGAATTTCCTTTGAGAAGAGGTTTGTTATAGAAGAAGGGGATTAACCCACATATCTATACAGGCTGCTCTACTCCTACATTTTGGATATAGCGGAATTTAGGGCTTTTTTTCTCTTCCATTGGTCAAAGTAGCGGTCGAGCGCTTTCCCTTTATGGGCAACCTGGCAAGCAAAGCGTCCTTTTCGCCCTTGCGAGGTGCAATCGTGCTGACAGCCCTCTTTGGCAAGGGTAACCTCATGGGTGTGCTTCTCGTTTTTCTTTTCACCAAAGAGCTGCTCTTTATAATGAAAATGGGCGCAGGGAATTACGATAGCATCGGCACTGCTTTTAGTAAGATTTATCCTCTTCTCATCGAAAACTGGCATCTCATTTTGCCTCTCTTTCAGTATAATGATAGCAAAAATATCGCCGGAGTTCAACCAGAATTCAAAGAGAAGGTCACAAAATATGAAGGTCATCCGGAAAGTCGGTTAGCTTCTTTGGGCAGTCTTCGGTTATTAACCAGGTGTTCTCAATCCCAACCCCACCCTTTTGGGGAAAGAATATCTTGGGCTCCACCGCCAGGGTCATTCCGGGCCGGATTTCCAGGTCTGGCTTTTCGGCAATAAGGGGCAGCTCGTCGATCTCACATCCTATCCCGTGAGCTACGAACCTGACCTTGTTATCTCCGTAACCCATAAAATAGTCTTGGTAGGGGGATTCCTCTACCTTTTTCATCACGGTCTGGTAAATCTGACGGGAGCTATTCCCCGGGCGGAGCAGCTCGGTCATCTCCTTCTGCACCTCCAGCGCAAAGCGATGTGCCTTCAGTAAATCTTCTGGGAGATGTCCCAGAGCGTAAATCCTCGTCTTATCTATCAGGTATCCATTATAACCCACTACCATATCAACCATAATGGGTTCCCCTTCCTGTATCGGCTTCTCCCCTGCTCCCTGAGGTACTGCCGGTGAGAGCCCCATCCCGCCATCAGGTCCCTCAAAAGGGACCGGATAGGACATATTAGCCCCCGAAATCACCGCTCCATAATAGAGCTCCAGGTCCCACCGATGAGCTCTCACCAATCCCTGATGGCCCCTTTTTCTAAACCTTGCTTCCAGCTCGGCAGATAAATCTATCTCTCGCATTCCTGGTTGAAGAAAAGATGGGATTTCTGAGTACACCGCCCTCGCTATCTCTGCCGCCTGCTTCATCTGCTCAATTTCAAACCTTGACTTAATCATCCGCAGCTTTCTGACCGGCTCTGAGCCATTGACAAACTCGATTTCGGGAAATAGTTCCGTCAACCGAAGATAGAGCCAAGCAGGCAGCACATCAAGCTCTACATACAGTTTGGTCGGAGACTTTCTCCATAAGGTGGACATTGCATGGGGAAGCTCTGTCAGGCGAGTGTAAGGAACGATATGAGCCAGAGAAGACTCTATCTGAGCTCTGGTTAAGCTCCTTTTTACCAGCAGTAGAGGCTCGCCTTCCCGGGGTATGAGCATAACCGAGTTCTGCATCGTCCCTGAGAAATAGAAGAGGTTGACATTCTGAAAGATAAGGAAGCCGTCAACATTCGCAGAGTTAAGCTCTTTCTGGAGCCTACCTATGCGATGGTAGACCTCCTCTTTGGGCGTCAGCAACACCTCTTGCCCTCATTTCACAACAGAATAGGGGGGGATAGGGATTGGAAATATTTACACCTTTCCTCTACTTACAGGGATTTATAGATAAAAAAACAGCGTCTTCAATCTAACAGATAAGCCCCATCGTACAGGTTGTTCCCTTTCTCGTTGTATACGGCGTATCTGAAGCGCTTGTGTATGGAGGCAGCGCCCGTCTCCCCCTTCTTGTTAATAGCGACAAAGTTGTCCTGAAAGTCCGCCTTCCCTCCATGCCATTTTATGATCCGCTTCACCACATCCTCGCAGGCTTCCTGGGGTGACATCCCCCGGCGCATATTCTCCACCACCATAAAGCTCCCGCAGGTCTTGATGACCTCCTCTCCCCTACCGGTTGCTCCAGCGGCTCCCACATCATTATCCAAATATAATCCCGCTCCGATAATAGGAGAATCTCCCAGCCGACCGGGTATCTTGAAGGCAAGCCCACTGGTGGTGGTAATTCCGCTGATGTTCCCATTAACATCAACGACTAAGACATTTATGGTGCCGTAAGTTTGAAATACATCCTCCTCTTTCAGCTCCTTGGGAGGGAACCAGTCGTCCTTGTCGCTCAGGTTCTCCTTCCATCGAAGCCAGATTTCTCGTGCTTTGTCGGTAAGAAGGTCTTTCTTTTTAAAGCCATGAGCGAGCGCAAATCTCAGCGCCCCCTTTCCAACCATCATCACATGGTCAGAGCGCTCCATCACCAGTCTGGCTACTGAGCAGGGGTTTTCAATATATTTGAGGGCACCCACTGCCCCGGCGTTCCTATCGGGTCCGGACATTATAGAGGCGTCAAGTTCCACCTCCCCTTCCTCATTGGGCAGCCCCCCGAGTCCTACACTCATATCCTCCTGGTCGCTCTCAATGACATTTGCCCCTTTCTCTACGGCATCGAGGGAATTCCCCCCTTTGCTGAGAATTTGCCAGGCAGCTTCATTGGCTTTGATGCCATGTCCCCCACTGGAGATTATCACCGGCAGACCCGCTGAAACAGCGGTCGCAGCTCCTCTTTTAAAAAAGATGGGCTCAAAGAAAGAAATCCCTAACCCCACTCCAGCAGCGTTCTTAAAAAAATCACGGCGGCTTAGGTCTCCCATTTTTACCCTCCTTGAAATGCGAGCTTTATATTATAAAAAAACCATACCATCACCCTGTTGCCTTATACTATATTACAAAATATGTTCAAAACCAAGGGTAATTTAAGGAACAAATTGTATCATTTCTCATATAACTACCCTATTAACCACTTCAAGGTCATCCTCAATCACTGCTCCGGGTATTATCACCGAGTCGGATATCTTAACTCTTCGCCCTATACGACAGCCTCTACCCACCGTCACCCAGGGACCGATATCAGACCCCTCACCAATCTCAACTTCAGGGGCGATATAGACAGGGTCAATTATATTAACCTTATCCCATCTCCTTTTGTCGGGTGGCAGGGTCTGGTGGTATTTTTTCAGGTATATTTTGTTTATTAAAATTAAATCATCCAGGGTGGTCAAGTTGTGGCGTTCGGTGGTGAGAACACCCTGGACATTAAAGCCTGAGTCTATAAGCCACTGAATTGAATCCTGAAGCTCGAATTCCCCCCGGGGTGAAAGAGGAGTCTGGGGGAGGAAGCGGAGGATTTCGTTGGGGAGCAGGTAAAAGGGGAGGCTGATTATGCGGGAGAAGACCTCCCCTCTATTCGGTTTTTCCACAATTTTCGTTATCTGCCTTTTTTCAAGCTTAACAATGGCATTGGAATATACCTCAGCAAGGGGAACTTTCATCAGGCTGAGCACAGAGTCGCTTTGTGACCTTCTCCAGAGTTCGACAATCCCTTTCAGATGCTCCAAAGGGTAAAGGTTGTCGCAAGCAGCCACTATAAACCAAGGGGAAGTAATCATATCCCGCGCTGCTAATACGGCATGAGCCATACCGAGCTTTTCCTTTTGATACGCAAAGCGGAGAGTGACACCAAGATTTGCCTCCTGGGTCAGGTAATCCCTGACGGGTCCATCCGGATAGCTCACCACAACGATAAATTCTCCAGCTCCTGCTTTGATAAAGTCCCTTATAATTCTTTCAATTATGGGCACATTGACCACTGGTGCCAGAGCCTTAGGGATCTTAAGAGTGAGAGGCTCTAACCTCTTTCCCTTTCCAGCGGCTAAGATTACCACCGGGGGGAAGAAGTCCTTTGAAGAGTCGATAACCATATCCCTTAGTCCAATAAGTTGATATTCATATTTTACCGAAGTCACCTCGTTTGTCAACAATGCAGCAAGAGTTTTCTATTTATCCGGTAGATTAGACCTTTAGACGATACCTTCTTCTCCGCTCCCTGCGATTCCCTTCCCATTCCAGGATAGTGATGATGATAAAGATGATAGTTCTTTGAAAAGGCAGACGCTCACCAGGCATATAAAAAGAACACTAAGCTTTTTGCTGCGAAGCAGGGACTACATACGGTGGTGGATGTGGTCACGTCCGACATATTCAATCCATTGCCATAAGGTGGTGAGCTTTCCTTGGACTATCCGGGAGATGGTGATGTGCACCATATCGTAAATCAATACCCCGAAGATGAGGCTGCTCCGATTCAAGACAGCCCGCATCATCCTCTCTATAAAGGGCATACCCTGGTATTTGGTGACCTCCAATCCGTAGGCGAAGAGGTAATAGCGAACTCCCCACAGCCTATTGATCGGCTAACCCAGAACACCCGCATAAATCCAGCTGGTGGCCAGGATATGCTGAATGTCAAAGCTTCGGCGAATGGTCAAAAGTTTCAGAAATAGAGGGATGATTTTCAGGTATCTCAGGCGGTCTCCTCCGGTGCGGTAAATGATAAACTGCTGATGGCGATCGAACTCTCTCGCTCCTTTCATCCTGGTGGTCAAAACCAACAACTTTTGGCTGGATATGAAGGCTAAGTTTCGGGCTATTTGAAAGGAGTAGCTCCCTATCCCTCCCCTCATGGGCAGAAATTCGGTGGTTATCATCAATAATGCAGCAGGTCTTTCATCTGGCACCCGTTCCTTCTCCTGTTTTTCTATATCGCCGTTATCTCAGCTTCCACTCCTGGTAAACCTCCATAATTATTTCCCTAATTTTCTTCGCCTGGCTTCCCGGGCGGTATAATCTCGACCTGTTTAATCCCTTCTCTGCTAACTCCTTCCGCTTATCAGGATTGGAGAGGAGGGAAGTCAGCACCTCAACCAGATTCTCCACTCTGTCAGGGGAGTAAAGGACTCCTGCATCACCAATTATTTCTGGCAGGGATGCCGCATCAGAAGATATAACCGGCACCCCACAAGCCATCGCCTCCACTACTGGCAGTCCGAACCCCTCGTAGAGAGAGGGGAAGACAAAAACTTCTGCTCCGCTGTAAAGGGGAGGCAAATCCTCAAAGGAAATCAAACCCGTCACCACCACATCTGATACCAGCCCCATCTTTGCCAACCTCTTCTTGACCTCTCTTATCCCAGACCCTGCATCCCCCGCTAACACCAATTGGTGGTCCTCTCTAAGCGAAAGCGGGAGCCTCTGATAAGCATCTATCAGGGAAGGGACATTTTTATGGGGCTTAAAATTTCCCACATAAAGGAGATATCTTCTCTTAATGTTATACTTTTTCTTGACTCTTTCTATTTCCCCCTTCTCTCGGACTGGGTGAAACCGTTTGGTCACTCCGAGGGTCACCACCTTAACCTTCTCAGCGGGGACTTTGAAGGTATTTAAGATATCCCTTTTAGAATGCTTTGAATCAGTAATAATGGCAGAAGCTTTGCTGATAAGCGCCCTGGCATAGATGTGGGATAATAGGGTATATAATAAATGCCTTATACTCCGGCGCTGAGGGAATTTTAAGAAAAGGATGTCATGAATGGTGACTACCACCGGGCAAGAAGCCAGCAGAGGGGCTTTATAATAAGGGGAGAGGAAGACATCGACCCTATCCCGGTACAATCTCCAGGGGAGGAGAATCTGGTCCCACCACAAGGTGATTCTTTCGCGTATTATACGGACCACATAATCCTTCTCCGGAGGCTTGAAGGTGGTCTTCTGATTTCCATACAGAATGAATTTATCTTCAGCCCTGAAGACAGAGCGAGCGGAGAGGAAATTGGATAGATATTGTCCAATTCCCGTAGCCTTGTTTTTCTCAAATTCCCTTATATCAACCCCTATTATCATCTTTTCCTCTGATTTAATAACTGGTTATAAAGGGCTTCCATACGGGTGGTATTCCTTTTCGCTGAGGAGCTTCTCCTTTATAGATGATAGCCCTGCAAGGACAAAGCTGAACAGGGCTTCAATTAGGTAGTTATCGCTGAAAGCCTCTTCTATTTCTTCGAGTATTGCTCCCTCCTGGATTTAATGGGCATCATCCAGAAGAAAGATGAGATAGGAATTTGGATTATAGACCCAATGGTCTTTCAGCAGGTTAGCTAGGGGTTTATATCTCCTTTTTCCCACCTCCTCCAACCCGTAAGCAAGGGAATTTAAAAATTCTTCCCTCTCTAAGGAGGAATGGAAGCAGAACTCGAGAATGACTCCCTCCCTTAAGATGGTGCTGGAGGGCCTTCAGCAGATGGGTCTTTCCACTCCCTTTCTCGCCGGTTAGCAGTCGCCCACTCTACCCTCCCCTCGGATAAGAAGTAAAAGAGAGGATTGAAGCTAACCTTAAACGGATTCTCCTTTAATTTCCAATATTCAAGATACGATTCGCCACTTACACCTTTTAAGCATGAGGAGGAGGTTATTTTCGCTCTTCCTCTTTATCAGGGCTCATTTTCAACTCATTGGTCTCCAACCAGCTGTCTATCCTATCCTTCTTAAATCTCCACTGGTTGCCCACCTTTATGGCGGGGATACTTTTATGTTTTAACATCCTGTATACAGTGGATTTGTGAACCCTGATATACTTGGCCAGCTCTGGCAAGGTCATTATGCTGGGCTTATACTTCTTTTTCTTTTCTTCATCAATTTTATCCATTTTTTATTAAGCACCTTCTATATTTATCAATTACTCTTTAATTATATCATTATTATTTAATCATATTTAACAACTGTCAATATTATAATAACTATTATCAGCTTTGTCAAGACGGTTTTTTCAATTTTTTCATTTATTCATAACCTCTTAGAAATCAACAGATTGCGATAGTATGGATGTGTGGATAAGGGCTGATGCTCCCCACTTCCCGTAATCTTTAATATTGATATTCAGCCCTTATTTCTATATTATGAAGGTAAGTAATCCCTATGTAAAAAAACAGGAAATCATGTCTCTGAAATAGAGCAGGGAGGGACTTTTTTAAGATTAACTGTGGGAGGGTTTCCCATTGTCATATCAGTTGACAATCGATTCCTTCTTGATGAGCTTATTGTTAAATTGGGTTGTTACTCCTCCCCTTCTCCCCTGATATCCCCGGAAGAAATAAAGCTCAGCTTCTCCCAGAGGAGAGAATTCTCTGCCACACTGTCTAAGCCTAGGGGGAGGAAGGAATTCCTTTTTATTTCAAACCTAAAAGGGAAAAATAAAAGATAATTTATTATCTTATCACCAGAAAAACAATCCTTAAACCCTCTGACACCAATGGGCAGAGAGGGTCATTATGTTAGCGTATAATTTTGTGTTGAAATTCTCTTCAAAATAAGAGAGGGTATCTCCTGATGAACACAAAAAGGAGGAGATACCCATGGATCAAGTATCACTCTCAGATATTGTAACGGGAGCCTGGGAAGAAATCAAGGGGTATGTGCTCAAGGCATTGAAAGAGGCGGTGGAGGCAGTGTTATTGGAGGAGCAGAGGAAGGTGTTAGGCAGAGGGAGGTATCAGAGGGGAGGCTCCAGGGGGTGGAGATGGGGATACCGTCAGCGGAAGAGTTTCCTGACCCCCTGGGGCAGCCTGGAGGGGCTGACCATCCCCCGCATAAGGGAGGAAGGGCAAGAGGTGAGCTGGTTGAGGAAGAACGAGAGGAGGGTGATAGGGCTCAGGAGGATGGCTGAGGTGGGCCTCAGGGTACTGAATTCCATAAACGCCTTGATGGTCAGACAGATGCTGCGTCGGGTTTACCTGATAGAGGAGCTTAAGGAAGAAAAAAAGAAGAGGGTTTTGCTGCCAGAAGCAGGGGTGTCTTTTATGGTAGTTATGGCCATACACTGAATGCTCTTCTGGTTGTGAAGCGCTCTTTAAAAACATAAAACAGGGGAAAAATCCCTCACCAGGGACAGAAAATTAGAATCGCCAAACCCTATCAGCAATTTTGGGGCATTATCATCTTATTGACAGGTAGGTCTGTAGTGTGTTAGGATAACACTCCTAATTATTCAGGGAGATATTATGCGCTATTCAATAGCAGACTTTATCATTATGTATATTGTCATCCTCCTCTCTCTGACCGTTCACGAAAGCGCTCATGCCTGGCTGGCTTATAAAAAGGGGGATTCCACCGCACGCATGCTGGGAAGGATCTCTCTTAATCCTATGGTTCACATCGACCTGCTGGGTACAGTTATCTTCCCTATTCTGGCAGCAATATCAGGATGGCCTCTTATCGGGTGGGCAAAGCCGGTGCCAGTTAATCCTTTGAATCTGAGAGACCCCAAGCGGGATTACATGTATATATCCGCTTCCGGACCGGTCAGTAATCTGATGATGGCAGTCGGTTTTGCTGTGCTGTTTCATATCTCGCGGGTGAGCCTCCCCATAGGAAACCCTCTCTTCATCCCTTTCTTTCGCTTCCTTTACTTCGGCGTCCTACTTAATGTCCTTTTAGCTGTTTTCAACCTGATACCTATTCCCCCACTTGATGGAAGCGGGGTCTTGATGGGATTGCTCTCCGATGAATCAGCTAGAAAATATGCGCGCATTAGCCCTTTCGGCATATTTATTCTTTATATACTGATGTTTGCAGGAATATTCGGCTTTGTCGTCTTCCCCATAGTGAGCTTTATTGTCAACCTCCTTATTTGATTGTAATCCGATGGATAAGAAGCGTATTTTGAGTGGACTGCGTCCCACGGGGAAAATTCACCTGGGACATCTGGTAGGGGTATTGACGAACTGGGTCAAGCTCCAGGATGATTATGAATGTTTTTACGCCATCGTCGACTACCACGCTCTGACCACCGAATATGCGGACACCTCAAGGACCAAAGAGTATATACTCGAGGTGGCTGTGGACTGGCTCTCAGTTGGCCTTGACCCCAGCAGGAGCACGCTCTTTATCCAATCACATATCCCGGAGCATGCGGAGCTGCATCTTCTACTTTCCATGATAGTCCCTATTCCCTGGCTGGAGAGGGTCCCTTCATACAAAGAGCAGCAACGAGAGCTGGCTGACAGAGACCTCTCTACTTACGGATTTCTTGGCTATCCCCTGCTCCAGACTGCAGATATAATTATATACAAAGCCCATTATGTTCCGGTGGGCGAGGACCAGGCTCCCCATGTGGAGTTAGCCCGCGAGATAGTGAGGCGGTTCAACAACCTCTATCGGGCAGTTTTCCCTGAGCCAGAAGTTCTTCTAACAAAAACCCCCAAGCTGTTGGGTTTGGATGGGAGAAAGATGAGCAAAACCTATGAGAATTTCATCAACATATCCGATGAGCCTACGGTGATACACCGTAAAGTAATGTCGATGTTTACCGACCCTCAAAGGATAAAAAGGAACGACCCTGGAAGACCGCATATATGCAATCTCTTCTCATATCACAAGCTTTTCACACCTGACGATAAAGTCAAGCAGATTGAGAATGACTGCAAGAAAGGGATAATTGGTTGCACTGACTGCAAGGAGCATCTCGCCCGGCAGTTGACAGATACCCTATCCCCTTATCGGGAAAAAAGGAGACAATATCTATCCAATCCCGACCTTGTTCACGAAATCCTCTCTCAAGGGGCAAAGAAAGCCCAAACAGTAGCCAGTGCCACTATGGCAGAGGTAAAAGAGGCGATGGGAATTTAAATGGAGCAAGAGGCAGGAACAGAGTTTAAAGTAAGACTGCCCGCCTTTGAGGGACCCTTAGACCTCCTGCTTCATATCATCCATACCGAGCAAATAGATATTTACGACATCCCCATAGCCTCCATTACCCGGCAATATCTCGATTATCTTAATCTGATGACGGAGCTCAACCTCGATATCGCCAGCGAGTTCCTCCTTATGGCCGCTACCCTTATTTACATGAAATCAAAAATGCTCGTTCCTCAGCCCATCCCAGAGATAGACAAGGAAGAATTCTACTGTCTGCGAACAGAGCTTACCACTCAACTGCTGGAGCATCAAAAGTTCCAACAAGCCGCCCGCTTGTTAAGGGAGAAAGAGAAGGAGCACTCCACTCTATGGAGCCGCTCTGAGCTCACTTCCGCAGCCCCTCCCAGGCAAGAGGACGTTCTCCTTGAGGCGACAGTGTTCGACATAGTTTCCGCCTTTTATAAGGTATTGGAGAGCAGAAAAGAAGAGAAGCCTCTCCATCTGCTTCCTGAGCGATACACCGTTGAGGAAAAAATGGAAGAAATAGTGGAGAGACTTCATCAAGAAGAAAGATTGAGGTTCTTTAACTTAGCCCGGGAGCTGCAATCCCGGGAGGAGCTTATCGTTACTTTTTTAGCCCTGCTGGAACTGGTTCGTCAGCAGCTTATTCTCCTGTATCAGACCAGAAAATTTAGAGATATACTTATACTCCCCGCTATGAAGAAGGGAGCTAAAGGAGATGGAAAAGGGGGAGCTTAAAGCCATAATCGAAGCCCTTCTCTGCCTTTCTTCGGAGCCCGTCTCTATGGAGCAAATGGCTACGGTTATTGATGAGGCAGAAAAAAAGAGGATAAAAGAGGCTCTCAATGAGCTGATAGCCGATTACAATGATGATAACCGAGGTGTAAAAATTAGGGAAATAGCCGGGGGGTACCAGATAGTCACCCGACCTCACTACGATCGATGGATAAAAAAGCACTTTGCTCTCGCTTCAAAAGTCAAGCTCAGCCTTCCGGCTCTGGAGACCTTGGCTATGATCGCCTACCGGCAGCCCATAACCAATCCCGAAATCTCCGCCATTCGAGGGGTTGATTCCACCGGGGTTTTAAAAACCCTGTTAGAAAAGCGGCTTATCAGAATAAAGGGGCGAAAGAAGGTAGTTGGTCGTCCCCTGATCTATAGAACCAGCCGGGAGTTCCTGATCCATTTTGGTTTAAAGAACTTATCAGAGCTGCCCACATTGGAGGAGTTTGAACAAATTATCACCTCTGAGGAGAAAAAGGAGGAGGAGAAAGAACCCTGAGGTTAGCAAATGGACAGACAGCGGTGAATTGCCCCCGCATCCCTGACCAGTAGAGAGCTTAAAAACAAAAATGTCCTTCTCAGACAATAAGTCTGATGCTTTAATACATACTACAAGTAATTTCAACTTAAAAATATTTGTATCAAGGTTACAATTGACTCAAATAGTGATTTTTTGAGGCTGTATAATTTTGTGTTGAAATTCTCTTCAAAATAAGAGAGGGTATCTCCTGATGAACACAAAAAGGAGGAGATACCCATGGATCAAGTATCACTCTCAGATATTGTAACGGGAGCCTGGGAAGAAATC
>NJBL01000038.1 GCA_005223145.1 bacterium (candidate division B38) B3_B38
CATCTTCCGCCCAAGACCGGTGACTCCCAAGGGAGAAAAGATAGATAAATAAGGCTCTATTCTAATCATAAAATCATAAAAACTACTAATATAGGAAAGGAGGCTTAAGGTGAAAAAGGGAGTGGTAATCAAAAGCAATTGGTACATCGGGTTCATTGTCTTTCTGCTAATTCTTCCCATCGCTATCCCCGCCCAAGGCGGGGAGGCTGCCAAAGATCAACCAACCAGGCTCTCTCTGGATAAGCTGTTTGCCAAGCCCCCCATATATGGCAGACAGCCCTCGGGTGCCCGTTGGTTCCCTGACGGAAGTATGGTCGCCTTCTACTGGAACGAGAAGGGTGGAGATATTCTGAATATCTATATTGTTCCCGCCACAGGCGAGAAACCGGTGAATATCACCAACTGGAAGGAGGAAGAGACCCCTGAGGTGCTCGGTTCTTTGGCGGAGGACGGTTCCGGTGGTCTCCTGATAGCCAGAGGCTCCTCTATGTTTATAAAGGAGACCTCTTCATCATCTCCCCTTCGGGAGGGACTCCTCGTCAGCTCACCAGCATCAAAGGGGGCGAAGCCAGTCCCCGGTGGTCACCTGACGGAAAGGAGGTAGTCTTCGCTAAGGACGGCAACATCTTTGTGATGGGAGTAGATGAAGCGAAGTTCATTCAGCTCACCTCTAATGCGGCTGACAATGTGCGGAACAGAAGCCCGCAATATTCGCCCGACGGGAAGAAGGTCGCCTTCACCAGCTATAACAATGAGAAGGTTCGCAGCGTGGTAGTTCCCAATTATCTGGGGAAATATGTGGTTGCCAACCCGATGAACCGCTCGGTCGCCGGCGACAGCATCTCCCAGCCCGCTCTGGGGATAGTCCCGGCAGAAGGGGGGGCGGTGTTGTGGGTCGATTTCGGCACGGAGAAGGAGTTCTATATTGAAGACTGGTGGTGGTCGCACGATAGCAGCCAGATTCTCATCAACAAGGTCTCCAAATGCCAAAAGGTGCGCGAGATTCTGCTCGCCTCAGCCTCCGATGGGAAGACTCGTCTCCTCGACAGCGAGAAGGACGAAAAATGGATGGACTCGCTCTCCTCCTTCTTCGACTGGGCTCCTGACGGCAAGAGAATCCTGTTCACCTCCGAGAGAGACGGCTGGAGCCACATCTATCTGCTCTTTCTGGATGGAGGGAGCTCCCAGCAGCTTACCAGCGGGGAGTTTGAGGTCACCAACCCCCGGTGGTCCCCCGATGGCAGCCGCATATACTTCACCTCTTCGCAGGTATCACCCTATGAGCGGCACCTCTACTTCATCCCCTCCGAAGGGGGCAGCCCCACCCGACTCACCAACATGCCCGGGGTAAACAATGGAGTGGTCTCCCCGGATGAGAAGCACATCCTCATCACTCATTCAAATTCCACCAACCCTCCGGAGCTATATCTGATGGAAAACAGCCCTCAGGCGACTCCGGTTCGCGTGACCAGATCTCCGTTGTCGGAGTTCTACTCCTACGACTGGATTGATTACAAGATAATCAGCTTTCCCAGCAGAGCTGACGGCAAGATTATCCACGCCCGCCTCTATGAGCCTCCCGGACTGGACCGAAATAAAAAATACCCTCTGGTGGTCTTCATCCACGGGGCGGGGTATATGCAGAATGTTCTCAAGGGATGGACCTATTACTCCCACGAATACTTCTTCAATAACCTTCTGGCTCACAATGGTTATGTGGTGCTGGATATAGATTATCGTGGGAGCGCAGGATACGGGCGTGATTTCCGCACCGATGTCTACCGTTATCTCGGCGGTCTCGACCTGGAAGACCTGATAAGCGGGGTTGAGCATATGGTTAAGAAGGGGTATGTCGACCCCGAGAGGGTAGGCTGCTATGGAGGTAGCTACGGCGGATTCTTAACTCTGATGGCTCTGTTCAACTCACCAGATACCTTCAGGTGCGGAGCCGCTCTGCGACCGGTGACCGACTGGGAGAACTACCACTCTCATTACACTACCCAACGGCTTAATATCCCTCAGTCCGATGCGGAAGCCTTCAAGCAGAGCTCTCCCATCCACTTTGCCAAAAATCTTAAAGGTCACCTGCTCATCTGCCATGGGGTACTGGATAGCAATGTCCATTTCCAGGACACGGCTCAGCTGGTGCAGAAGCTCATCGAATACGGGAAGGACTTTGAGCTGATGGTTTATCCCAAAGAAGGGCACAGCTTCCGCCAGCCCGAAAGCTGGATTGATGAATACCGCCGCATAGAACGGATGTTTGATACCTATTTGAAGAGATAAAAAAAGGGGCAAGGTGCATTCGTACCTTGCCCCGCTTTTTATTCTATTTTCCAGTCGGGCTTATCCGGCTACCGTCCGCTCACGGTCATCTCTTTCACCCGGTAGGTGGGAGAGACTACTCTGCTGTTAAAGCGGAGGTCGTTGCCGATAGCGTCAATCCCCTTGAGCATGTCAAACAGAGAAGCGGCGATGGTGACCTTAGCCACAGGCTCTGCCAGCTGGCCGTTGCGAATCCACACCCCAGCTGCGCCGGCAGAATACATCCCGGTTACCGGGTTTACTCCTCCGCCCATGGTGTTGAAGGCATAGAACCCTGAGGAGACCTCCTTTATAATCTCCTGGGGTGACTTATCCCCCTTCTCCAGGTAGAAGTTGGTGGGTCCAATAGAGGGGCGGCTGGAGTAAGAGCCCCGGCTAGCGTTGCCGGTGGATTTGGTGCCCACCTTATTGGCGGTATAGCTATCGTAAAGATAAAGCTTCAGTACTCCTTTGTCTACCACCTTCTTGGTAGAGGTTACCACCCCTTCATCATCAACCGGGTAACTCCCCATTCCTTTGGGGACCAACCCATCATCTACAACGGTGACCAATTCCGAGCCGATCTCTTCTCCCAGCTTGTCCACCAGGAAGGACTCACCGCGGAAGACCCGCTCCCCATTAACGGCGGACAGAATTCCTCTGAGGAGGCTGGCTCCCACCCGGAAGTCAAATACTACCGGCGCCTTCTGGGTCCTAACTTTTTCCCCTCCTATCAGCAGCGAAGCTCTACGCACTGCCTCCTCAGCTATCTCTTTAGCAGGGGGGATGTCTTTATAATAGCGAGCCGCGGTTCCGTAGTAGGCGACCTGCTTCAGACCTTTATCCTCTATGACCGGGCTGGTGCCGACACTGCAATAAGATGCCTGCAAGGAATGCATCAGACCGTTAGTATTAGCAATGATAAGCTCCCCATATCCATCGTAGTAAGAAGAAGCCCGAGTATTGGCAACCCGGGGGTCAATCTCAAAGACCAGCTTATCCAGCTCGCGGGCGTAATCTATCTTCTTTTCCATGTCGATATTTGCCAACTCAGCGTCGAATATATCAAGCTTCGGGGGAGTCCCGGAGGGTGAGGGGAGGATATTGAATTTATCCTCCATCCCCTCATTGGCTAAAGCAACTCCCTTCTCAACCAGCTTATCCAGCTCTTTTTCGGTGAAGTCGGATGAATAGACAAAGGACATTTTCTTGTTCACATAAATCCTCAGACCCACCCCCTTTATCGCTGACCGGTTCAACTTCTGCATCTTCTCTTTATTAATCTCAATCTCCAGCTCTTCTGCGCTCTGCAAGTAGACCTCCGCCTGGGTGGCTCCTGCCTTTTTCGCCTTATCTAATAGCTTCGAAGCTAATTTCTTATAATCCATCCTTTCCTCCTTATTTTTCTTGCAAATTTATACGAGCCCTTAAGGCGGTGGAATTCATCTTTTTAAACCCTGGTTCCTCCAACAGTAATGGCGGAAATCCGCACATTAGGCTGACCGACGCAGCAAGGAACACTTTGCCCGTCCTTACCGCATGACCCCGGTCCATAGTCAAGGTCGGGGCCAACCATATCAACTTTGGTCAGAACCTCGGGACCGTTGCCAATTAAGGTCGCTCCCTTGACCGGATAAGTAGTTCTCCCTCTCTCAATCATGTAGGCTTCTGTCACCTGGAAGACGAAGTTCCCGCTGGTGATGTCTACCTGACCGCCTCCTAAATTTCTGACACGCAGCCCTCTTCGAGTTCTCCGCACCATATCCTCTGCCGCATCTTCCCCTGCCAGCATAAAGGTGTTGGTCATCCGCGGTATGGGGATATGACGGAACGACTGACGCCTGGCGTTTCCGGTGGAGTAGGTTTTCATCAGACCGGCGTTGAAGATGTCGTAAAGGAACCCCTGGCATATCCCATTTTCTATCAGGATATTGCGGCGGGTGATAGTTCCCTCATCGTCGGCATTAAGTGTGCCGCGGCGGTTCCGCAGAGAGCCGTCGTCCACTATGGAGACTTTCTCAGAGGCGACCTTTTCCCCTACCTTATCGGTATAGAAGGAGGTCTTTTTGCGGATGAAGTCGCCCTCAAAGCCGTGTCCAATTGCCTCGTGGATCAGCACACCACCCCAACCATTGGCGATGATGACGGGCATCTCTCCTGTGGGGGCTTCTCTGGCATCCAGCATGGCTACTGCCTGACGCGCTGCCTCTTTGCCCAGGTCAGATGGATTAACCCGTTTGAAGACTTCGTAGCCGGAGCGTTCGCTCAGGCTCTCCGAGCCCATTTGCCGCACCCCATTTCGCACCGCCAGTGCCGAAACTCCCAGTAAGAACAGGGGCTGCTCATCGTGAACCAGCCTCCCCTCGGAGTTGGCGATAATCAAATTCTTTATCTCATCAGAATAGCGAACGGTCACCTCTTTGACCGCCGGGTCAAAAGCGCGGGCAGCCTCATTGGCTGCTTGCATGAGCAGCACCTTTTTCTTCTCTATAACCTTATCCATACCGATTTCGACTATGATGTTCTTCTTCACGCTGCGCTCGGTAAGATTGGCGATGGATGGCTTTATTCCGGTGGCGGCAATGTAAGCCGCAGTCCGGGCGGTCTCCTGCAATTTCTTCATGGCGAGGTCATCGGTATAAGAGTAGCCGACCTCCTCACCTGCGATGACCCGAATACCAACCCCTTGGCTGACGCCGTAGTCGAGGCTCTTTACCAGGTTCTCCTCCAGCGAGATCCGGGTAGAAACCCGGTGCTCCACATATATATCGGCAAAGTCGCCTCCTTTGGAAAGGGCAATATCTAATAGCTTCTGTAAGATCTCCGGGGTCAACTGCCAGGGAACCTTGGGAGCGACCGGAGACGGAGCACAACCGCTCAGGAGACTACTCATGATAACGGGGGTAGCAGTGACTACTATTCCGCCCTGAATTCCCTTTTTGACAAATTCCCTTCGGGTCATCACTTTTTTTGGCCTCTCAGGAATTTTCATCTCCTATCTCCTTTCTTTAAAAAAGAGGTTATCACCTTAATAATTTTTTAGATTTTAATAAACTTTAATATTGTTAGGGGAATTTGTCAACAGGAAATTTGAAATAAACTGGGAAAGGCGGAATGCAAGTAGTTCCAGACAGGGATAAAAGAACAGACTTCTTAGCGGGGAAGAAACAGCCCTGAGAGGTCTCAGAACCTCCACAGATAGGAGACTTTGATGAAGAAGCTCCTCTTACTCTGCATCAATTCTTCCCCCTGGTTATCAAAAAGACCACTATAACCCAGGAAGAAGACCGTCCCCGGCGAATAGATATAGCTCAGCAAGAGGTCAGGCTGGAACCTCTTCCAGTAGGTGTTATATTCAAGGATAGCCCGCAGAAAAAGTCTTTTGGAAAACTGGTAGGTGGTCTTGGTACGGATGATGTCCATATCATAGACCAGCTCCCCGCCTCGTTCTCGGTAGAAGGTGCTCTTGGTCAGCCACAGCTCTTGCTTCAAGCGGGAGTTGGGGCGCAGACTGAGGGAGGCACTTAAGGACCTATTATATCCCAGATAAGGATTTGGAGGGGTATAATAGATGCTGTCGCCAAGACGGATAAAAATGCTCCCCTCCAAATACCCGGTAGGGGCAGATGATACTGATAAGGCGAAAACCCCTTTGCGGAAGTCTATCTCATACCAGCGTTCCAAAATCTGATTGTAATATACGCTGACGAAAGTCTGGCGACTGAACTCGAAATTTAATGATATTTGTCTGTTCTCGTCCATAAGAACCCCGCTGTGGTCGTAGATGCGGTTAAAGATAACCCAGGGGGTATAAGTCTGGAGCCATCGGTTATTGGGCATAAATTGATAGGAACAATTTGCTCCCACCTGCCGGATGTCGGTTCGATTGATGAACCCGGAGTCCGCCCTGAAGTCGGGGTAGAGGTCGTTATAAAAGGTGGAAAAACTAAAATGCCTTGCCGAGCGGGAGAAACGGAGATACAGAGCGGGAGCGCTTATATCTTCTCCCTCCAGGCTGCGGCTGAAGGTGCCCAATCCCTGGAAGGACAAGGAATATTTATCAGTGAAGCGCAGCCTCCCATCCATCCCTACCACCCGGTTGTAGGAGTCGGCAAACTCCTTATCGGTATATATAAATCCAATGGAGGAGTTGGAGAATATATCGCGCTTCAGGCGAAAGATATTAAACAGAGCCCTCTCCCCCAGGTAAGGGTTCTCCTCCCCGGGAAGCTGAAACCCTGGCGCCTCGTCCAGAGCGCTGATAAATCCCATAGTGGTTCTACCAATCTTGCCGGTAAACTTTGCCCCGTAGAGGGGGTCGGCCATCCTACGAGTATAGAGCACTTCAATTGGAGTATTAAAGATGTCCCTTCCCTCCATGAAGAAGGGGCGCTTTTCCGGAAAGTAGAGGGCATAGCGGAGGTTCACATCGATCTGACCTGCATCCGCCTCCACATGACTGAAATCGGGGTTATAGCTTAACTCCCCCACCAGATTGGAGGTAAAGGCATACTTAAAATCTATGCCAAAATCGGGCTCCACGGCACCGCTTTCAAAAACCCCGCTGTCGGGGGAAACAGTGCCCACCTGAAGGGCGGTAAAAGAGGGCAACAGCTCAAAGTTCCTCCCCGGCTTGATACCCTCCAGCCCCACCAACTCTGCTTCCTGAATGAAGGGGCTGTCAATATCCTGAGAGATAGGGGGCCAGGTGACATACTGATTCTTGCGATTAATTATACGGATAAAGACTATCCCGAAGGTATTAAAGTCCTTGGAGGGAAACCTCAGGCTCTTGAAGGGTATAGTCATCTCCACCGCATAACCCTCCTTATTAACCCTCCCGTTAGAGTGAAAAATAATGTCAAAGGCATAGTCATCGTCCATCCCTTCTCCAACCTTCCCGTCAAGCTGTATTCCGAGAGGATTGACAGCAATTACATACCCTCTCTGCCGGGCATTGAAGGTGTCCAAAATCACCCCCACCAAATCATCACTAAAGACATCGTCCCTCTTGCTTATGTTTGCCCTGATTTTCTCAGGCTCACTGTCGTAGCACTGGAAGGCGATATAAAAGTTTTTGGTGTCGTAGGCAATATAAGCAACGGTCTGTTCTGAAGGGGGTTTACCATCCACCGGGCGCCACTGCATAAATTCGGTGATTTTGCTGCATGCCTTCCAGCAGAGGTCATCCAGCACCCCGTCCAGCTTGGGAGGCTGCTCCACTCGTACGGCGGTAGCAGATGGCTGTTCTCCTTCTTCAGACTTTGAGGCTAAAGATTGCCCGGCTATCAGAAGCGAAAAAAATGATATGAATACAACAATGAAAACTATCTGTTTCTTAGGTTCCCTCTTCATTCCCCTTACCTCCTTTAATATATTATCATATACTGTATACGAGAAATAGACAATAGAGGTTCACCTTTCAAGCCTTTTTATGCTTTTTATGATGCGTCCTAGCTCCCCTTTTCTGATATACTATGAACCGACATCGGTGAAGCTGGAGCCCACCGTGAGGGTTTGTTTTGAGAAGGATGATAAAATCATGTCATCTTTGAAGCCGTGTAAGGAGGTAAACGATGAAAATCTATAGCCGGGTATTTTGTCTTCTTGTCTCTATTCTCATGTTCAGCAGCCTTTCTATTTCGCAGGCAACTCCCCCTAAGCAGAAGGAGGGGATAGACCAGCGGGTGGACGCCCTGAAGGATGAGCTCATTCGCATCCGCCGGGATATACATCAGCACCCAGAACTGGGCAATCAGGAGCTGAGAACCGCTGCCCTGGTAGCTGAGCACCTGCAGAAGCTGGGATTGGAGGTGACCACCGATGTAGCTAAGACCGGGGTGGTAGGACTCCTTCGGGGAGGGAAGCCCGGAGTTACGGTTGCGGTGAGAGCCGATATGGACGCCCTTCCCATTACCGAGCTGAACGATGTCCCTTACGCATCGGTCAACCAGGGGGTGATGCACGCCTGCGGGCATGATGTCCACACTACCGTCGCACTGGGAGTAGCCACCGTGCTGTCACAAATGAAAAATGAGTTCCCGGGGACGGTGCAGTTCATCTTCCAACCCGCAGAAGAGGGCTCCCCCACCGGGGAACGGGGCGGAGCGGAGCTGATGGTCGAAGAGGGGGTGCTGGATAATCCGCGGGTCAGCGCCATCTTCGGGCTGCATGTTATGCCTCACCTGAAGATAGGCACCATCGGCCTCATCCCGGGAGCCGCCATGGCCAGCAGCGACCAGTTTGAAATCGACATCCTGGGGAAGATGTCCCATGGAGCTCTCCCTGCCGAAGGGGTGGATGCCATAGCAGCCGCTGCTCAGGTTATATCCGCCCTGCAAACTATGGTCAGCCGCAATATCGACCCACGCTACCCGGTGGTCTGCACTGTGGGGGTGGTCAGAGGGGGAAATCGATTCAATATAATCGCCGACAAAGTAACCCTGCAGGGAACGGTAAGGACCCTGGACGCTAAGGTGAGGGAGGATGTCCCCACTATTATGGAAAGGATTATAAAAGGAGTTACCTCGGGCATGGGCGCTGATTATCAGTTTCAATACCATATGGGACCGCCGGTAACTAGTAACGACCCTCAACTGGCTGAGGAGATGGCGGGGGTCATCGAATCAGTGGTAGGGAAAGGAAACCTCCTTTATCCCATCCCGATGATGGTGGCTGAAGACTTTTCCCAATATGCCTTGAAGGTGCCGGGGCTGTTTCTCTTCCTCGGTGTGAGAAATGAGGAGAAGGGGCTTGTTCAGCCCATCCACAACCCCCGTTTCAATGTCGATGAGGATTGCCTCCCGTTAGGGGTGAAGGTGATGACCCATCTGGTGGTGGACTATCTGAACAGCCGAAGCTCACCTTAACCAGTTAAAAGATATGAAATTGGCTCTGGTACCATGAAGTTATTAAAACTTATTCATACAGGGGGAAGCTGGCATTTAATAATAATGGCGTAATTTCAGCCAAAATCGGTCAATTTTGTTACATATCTGTCATAGAGGATTGTAAAGGATAAGTATATTTTA
The DNA here is from genome assembly GCA_005223145.1 of bacterium (candidate division B38) B3_B38. Classification (GTDB taxonomy): domain Bacteria; phylum Acidobacteriota; class B3-B38; order Guanabaribacteriales; family B3-B38; genus Guanabaribacterium. Next base: position 9,336 of record NJBL01000038.1, read on the forward strand.
ATCAGATAATTGACAATTGAAGCAATTTTCTACATATGATAACATTATTCAACAAGGGGCAAATTCTGCCATAAAGATAATAACTCAACCGGGAGTCAAGTTTATATATACCGTTTAATTAATATAAAGACCGAATTCCGTATATGAACAGACCGCTTGAAATTTCTGCTTAATAAAAATTAGCACTCTGCACCAAAGGCAAGATTTCAACAGGGAAAGGCGGTATAAGGAGATGCAAGAAAAAATGGCCTACGATATCTCCATAGTACGAACCCGGATGCAGATTGACGATTTCCAGATGAGGGGACAGGGGATATCTCCCGCAAAGCTAAAAGACATCCGAAAGGGATTGCGCACCTTGCACACTCTGGAAACCATGGCCGTCAATATCTATAAATCGCAGATTACCAAAAAGGTGAGCGAGCATAACCGCCAGCTAATCGCTGCCATGTGTAACGAGATGACGCATGTGCAGGATTTCCAGGTGAAACTCTATGAGTACGGTTGGAAACCGAGCAAACTGAGATGGATGTATTGGATTGTCGGTTTTAAATTTGGGTTCATTTCACGATTGATGGGTAAGAGAGCGATTCTCAAAGCTGGAATCTGGTTGGAAACAGCAGCTGTTAACCACTATGATGAACTGCTTCGGAATATAGATTGGGATGAAGCTACCCGCAAGATACTCGAAAAGGACCAATCCGATGAATACGGACACATAAACCGCTGGAAAGGGTTGCTTCAAGCAAGCAAGGCTTGAGCTAAGGTTCCAATGCTGCTCGTCGTCGCTTAGAGGCATCTTAGATTAATGTTAAGGTGTTAAAAATAAATCCTTATAAAGAAAGGAGGAAGAGATGCGAAGAGGTTGTCTTTCACTCCCAATCACACTTTTGTTCTCCTTCTTACTTTTTTCTGGCTCCAATCTCCAGAGCGCTAATCCCCAGGATATCTCCATAGACTGGACCCATTACCACAATTATGCCGAGACTACCGACATATTGAAAGATTTTGCCAATAAATATAAGGGTTTATGTAAGCTGTATTCCATCGGCGAGAGCTTTCAAGGCAAACAGATATGGTGCATGGAGATAACCAGTTATGCCAGCGGGGCTCCGGAGACCAAGCCGGGGATGTATATTGATGGCAACACTCACGCCGGCGAAGTAAGCGGTGCTGAGGCATGCCTCTACGATGTATATTATCTATTGACCAATTATGGAAAAGATCCCTTAGTTACGAAACTGCTGGACACAAAAGTTTTTTACATTATTCCCAAGATAAACCCTGATGGCTCCGACGCCTATCTCAGAAAGCCCGGCGAGCCGTTGGACCCTAATCTGAAGAAAGTGGACGATGACGGAGACGAATTATTAGACGAAGATGGGCCTGAGGACCTCAATGATGACGGGATTATCTCCCTCATGCGCATTCGTGATGAAAACGGACCTTTGCAGACCTCTCCCAAAGACGCTCGCTTGATGGTGCAGCGCAGGATTGATGAAAAGGGGGAATGGAGGATTATCGGACCGGAAGGGATTGATAATGATAAGGATGGGAGAATAAATGAGGACCCACCGGGAAACGCCCGCACGGTTACCAACCGGAACTACCCGGCTTATTGGGCTCCGGAATGGATTCAATCGGGCAGCGGACCCTACCCCCTTTCCCAGCCAGAAGCCAAAGTCCAAGTCGATTTTATCCTTGCACATCCTAACATTGCCGGTATACAAGCACATCATACCCACAGCGGGGTAATCCTGCGCCCTTATTGTAATCTGAGCGACGAACATATCCCTCCCCAGGATATGCGCAACTTCGTGGCGATTGGCGCCCTCGGCACCGAGATCACCGGCTATCCCCTCATGTCAGTCTATCACGGCTTTACCAGAGATAAGTCCAATCCCCGCCACGGAGTTTTTGTGGATTGGGCATACGACCACTTTGGCGCGTTCGCCTTTACCACAGAGATATGGAAAGCTCCCGGCGAAACCGGCGGGTCGGCTTTTGAGGAGCAGGATGAAGAGTTAGCGATGAAGTGGAACGATAAAGAGTTAGGAGGAAAGGGATTTGTCAACTGGACGAATTTCAACCACCCTCAATTTGGGGAGATAGAGATCGGCGGCTGGAACTCTAACTTCTTTTCCCAGAATCCTCCGGGAAAATTTGCCGAGGCGGAGTGGAAGAAGAATTGCCTCTTTGAGCTGAAGCATGCCGTGATGCTTCCTTATTTGAAAATAGCTGAGGTAAAGACTGATCCCCTTGGTGACAGATTAATCAGGGTAACGGTTGCTATAGAGAATGAAGGATTCCTGCCCACCAATGTCACCGAGAAGGCAATTCAGAACAAGCTGGCTAAGCCGGTGGTGGTAAAGCTGGAACTGGAGGAGGCAGAGCTGCTCTGTGGTGATGCGAAGACCGAGATCGGACATATCAAGGGAAATTCCCCTCCGGCTCGCACCATGTTCGGACTTCCCGGCGGCGCCGCTCCTCAAAATGAGAAAACAGTGCAGTGGCTGGTAAGAGTGAAGGGCAGCCGGGCTTCTGCTAAGATAACCGTTATCTCTCAGAAGGCGGGAACAGCTTCCAGGCAAGTTTCCCTCGGCAGCCCATAATTGTGCCGGTTCAAGAGAGCAGAAGATATAAACTAACCGCATCGCCATATTGGCGAAATTATAAGGAGGAAGTCATGAAAGCCAGGACCTTAATGCTAATTGTATTTTTCATTTTAAATTCTTCCTGCCTTTTTTCATTTGCCCCTCCTCTTAATCCAAAGGTAGATGAGATAGTGAACTCCATTTCAGAGGAAAGAATAGCCGATATCCTCAAAAAATTAGAGAGCTTTGAAACAAGAAATCTGTATTCAGAGCCCATCAGAGAAAATTTTGGAATACAAGCGGCGAAACATTGGATTTCCGAGCAGTTCAAAAGTTACAGCCCCAGATTAAAGGTTTATTTCGATTGCTATAACCTCGCGAAACAGGGAAGAAGGCTGTTCAAAGATGTTGAGCTTTGTAATGTGGTGGCTGTGCTTCCGGGAAAATATGCAGAAAACAAGGAGAGAATATTTATTGTCAACGCTCATTATGACTCAGTGGCTCGCTCTGCAGACGGACGTTTTCACTACGACGATGTGAATACCCCCGCTCCGGGAGTAAATGACGATGGCTCAGGAGTAGCTGCCATTCTGGAACTGGCTCGAGTAATGAGCCAATATCAGTTTGAAGCAACTATCTATTTTGTGGCTTTTGCCGGAGAAGAACAGGGCTTGGTAGGAAGCTCACTCTTCGCCCAGAAAATGAAGGAGCAAGGGAAAAACATAGCAGGCGTTATCACCCTGGATCTGATAGGCAACATAGAAGGAGGGAACGGCTATATTGATAATAAACGAGTAAGAGTTTTTTCCTCGGAAACACCCAGTTCTCCCTCTCAGCAATTAGCCATATATATCAAGCGCATCGGAGAAAGGTATTTCCCTGATAGAATGTTTGACCTGATATTTCGTATTGATCGCTTTGGACGAGGAGCAGACCACATTCCTTTTCTTCTGGAAGGATTTCCGGCAGCGAGAATAATGGATGCTAATGAGAATTACTCCTGTCAGCACACCACTCAAGACACTTTTGAAAATATATCGGTTCCTTATTGTGCGGCAAATACTAAAATTGCGGCTGCCTGTTTGGCTTCTCTTGCCTGGGCTCCCCCTGCCCCTCGGGTGGTTAATGAGCGAGATTATCCTATGCTGAGTCGAGGCGAATCGGGCTATGACGCCCACCTTCAGTGGCAGATGCCTTTTGAAGTGGATGATTTAGCAGGATATAAGATTTTTATCAAAAAAACCACTTCGCCTTTCTGGGAAAAAGAAGTCACTTTAGGATTAGGAAAAGTAAATGAGCTCCTTATTAAAAACTTCTCCATTGATAATAATGTTTTCGGAATAGCTGCTTTTGACCAGGAGGGCAATGAGAGTCAGGTTGCCAGCTATGTGTTGCCTGCTCGTAGAAAAGTGGTTTATGAGACTATCGAAAAAAAGCAGTGATGAAGAGATAATTGAGCTATAAAAGCAAAACTAAACTATAAGCTAAAAAAGGGATTCTTATAGTTAAAAATTATTCATTTCGGAGAATATTATACAAAAACGGAACCAAGAGGCTATATTTTTCGTTATATAAAATTAAAAGAGTGATGGAGTAAATAGTAATATATCGATTTAAGAAAATAGGGGGTGAAAAAATGCAGTGCAAAAAGAACCACATAATTTTCTTTTTAATTGTTTTAGTAGGCTTGTTAATGGTTGACCAATTGCATGCCCAGAAAGAGCAAATAGAAAAAAGTAAGTTGGAGGTGATTTATGCCAAAAATATTGAGGTCTTCTGCACTTTGATTAATTTAACTGACTACTGGGAAAAGATTCACACCTGGTTTCCCTTCGCCATTCAGGCAAGAGACAGATTCCTTCCCTTCCAGAATCATCAAGCAGTAAATCTTACCCGCGAGTATCTAAAAAGTCAATGGCATAGTTTCTTTTGCCATTTAGCTCTGTGTCTAACAGATTTTCCGGAAGCTAAATTAGCTAATTCACCACCTCCAGAATTATTAAAATTGTCTCCAATAAGATTTGATTCGAAAGAAATAGAAGACTATATCGCAGCAGTGAGAGATTTTTACCAGAAATCTGATTATGAAAAATTCTGGCAGGAGAAGAGGGAATTTTATGAAGAAATAAAAGCCCCTCTCGAGGAAAAGATCAAAGATATAAATATTCCGCAGATAATGGAAGATTTCTATGGCATGAAGAAAGATACCTATTTTATTGTTCCATCTCCTCAGATGCCCGATATGGGATTAAATGTCTCCATAGTATCAGATGGGAAGCTCTACTCGTATTATGTCCAGGGTCCTCTGATTATGGAAAAAGGACCCGATTATTTCATCAACATAGGAAATCTGGTGACCACAGCCATTCATGAATTTAGTCATACATTCCTGCAACTTGTCTTGCTTAGGCATTATGACCTCCTGGAAAAGAACGAGTATATTTATGAAAAGGCAAAAGAGGGAATGAGTAAACTGGGATACCAAAGCTGGTATCAGGTTTTTATTGAGAATCTCATAAGGGCATTAGAAGCCAGGCTCGGAGGAAAAGTCTTTGATGAAAAGTTTTCCCAGCTTGTTCTGGATGTTCATTCAAAGAGGGGGTTTACATTAATTCATATTCTCTACGAGATAACCGGAGAGTATGAGCTAAACCGTGATAAGTATAAGGATTTTGAAGCGTTCTTCCCTGACCTATTCATCAAATTGGATGAAAGAATGAAAAAATAAATACAGAAATAAACGCAACCACATTAATCTCAATTAGCGATTTCATAGTTATCTCTTTAAATGAAATGAATATCTTGTGCTATTCGAGCAAACTGGGATTGGATGTGTTATTGATAAACTTCATTCATCTTTTGAAAACTCTATTTTGCAGGCTTACCTGAGGTGAAAAATTAGATTTCAGAATTTAATTGCCTGAGAATAATCATCAAAAGGTTCTGGTGCATCTAAAGTATATATTGGTTCCCCTATAAATTACTTACTTTGAAGCACAACTTTTCCCATGATTTCCATAATGATTTTTACCGCTGCCGAGGCGGTAATGCCAGAGGCATCCCGGGTGGGATTTAATTCCACCACATCCAGCCCTACAATGTGAGCTTTTAACCGATGGATGATCTGAATGACCTGCCGAGGTGTAAGCCCTCCTGATTCACGATGAGAAACCCCAGGTGCAAAGGCGGGGTCCAGGGCATCCATATCAAAAGATATATAAAGCGGATTTTTAAAAGTAAAAGCAAGATTATCCCTGAAATTTTTCATTTCTATCATTTTTATCTTAAACTTCCTGGCTCTCTCTTCATGCTCACCAATCTTAGCACGAATACCTATCTGAACCAGGTTTTCAACCAGACCTTCCTCCATAATTCGGGTGAAGGGACAGGCATGGGATAACTTATCTCCATCCAATTCCTCGTATAAATCAGGATGGGCGTCAAAATGGAGTATATCTAATGGCTTGTATTTTTGAGCAAATGCCCTGATTATGGGATAGGTTATGGAATGGTCACCACCCAGAACAACAGGCATTACTCCTCGTTCGATTATTCCCAGAACCTTCCTCATAATATGAGCAAAAATTTCCGAGACCGAGCCTTTGAGAGTCAAATCCCCCAGGTCAGCAATAGCCGTGTCTTCTCGCAAATTAACTCCCAATTCCGTCCAGGGGTTAATCATCTTGCTGGTAGAGGCTTCTCGAATTGCTCTGGGACCCAAGGAAGCTCCCTTCAGGTAAGAGGATTTTTCATCAAAGGGGATGCCGAGAATGGCAATTTGATAATCATCTGCTTTTTTAACTGCTCCTCCGAAGTCAGTCATCGATTCACCTCTTTAGGTAATAAAGTTCTGCCTTTTATAAAAAACAGACGAACATTATCATTTTATATTTTATACTCGGGACAAAGATTCAAGTCAACCATTTGTTTTCTAAATTGACATCAAATTTTTCCTGTGCTATAAGTTAAAAAAGGCGAGATGGAAAAATTGTGCAGAAAATGGGAAAATTCACAATATAGTGAAAAAGTAAATTTCCACCTGTCAATAAAAGGAGGAATTGCTATGAAACATTTTATTAAAAAATCTGTGTGGTTGGTTTTACTTATTGTATTAGTTGTTGCTCAGCCATTATCAGCACAAAAAGCCAATCCTTACGCCGAAAAAATAAGAGCCTTTGAGGAATATGTCAAGAAACAGATGGAGATCGACAGGGTTCCCGGGCTGTCTGTTGCATTTATGAAAGATGATTTTATCTGGGCCAAAGGGTTCGGATACGCAGACCTGGAAAACAAAACTCCCGCAACTGAAAGATCAGCCTACCGGCTGGCATCGGTCACTAAATCCATGACTGCGGTAGCTATTCTTCAACTGGCGGAAAAAGGCAAAATCAATCTCGATGCGGAAGTGCAAACCTATGTCCCCTATTTCCCCAGAAAGAAATGGCCAATTAGTGTGCGTCTGCTTCTCGGGCATCTCGCTGGAATCAGTCATTACAAGAACCGTGAGGAATTACATATTAAGGAACACAAGGATACCAGAGAAGCTATCGCCATTTTCGAGAATTTCGACCTCGTGGCAGAGCCTGGTAAAAAATACAGCTATTCCAGCTATGGATATAACCTGCTGGGAGCGGTTATCGAGGGTGCCGTAAAGCAGTTCTATGGGGATTATATGCGGCAAAATCTCTGGGAGCCTCTCGGCATGAGTGATACACGCATGGATGACCCAAACGAGCTCATTCCTAACCGGGTTCGCGGCTACCGATTGATTGACGGGGAATTGAAGCACTCCGAGTTTATCGACATCAGCAGCCGATTCGCCGCTGGAGGAACCCGCTCCACGGTCATCGATTTATTGAAATTCGTCAAGGGCTTAAGCACCAAAAAGGCTCTGTCCCAGGAGAGCATTGATGAGATGTTCACCTCCATGGCCACCACAGACGGTCGGCTAATTGACTATGGAATGGGGTGGGCGGTGTCACCTATAAATGGGCGTTTCCTTGTTACTCACTCCGGTGGACAGGCAGAGACGCGCACCCGAGTGTTTTATCTCCCCAGCGAGAATTTCGCCATTGCCGTCGGCTGTAACTTTGAGCGTGCCAATCCAAACATCTACGCCCTCCGTTTATTCCAGTTGATTTTTGACGAGCCTCTGGATTTGTCTGTTTATTCCGGAAACAATGTGGATGACAATCTTCTTTACGGAATGAAGGGTGCCTTCAATTACGGACTGAGTCACTTCGACAGATATCAAAAACCGCTCACCACAGACCACGATGAACTGGCGGAAGCGTTTGTCTATTTCAATAAATATGTAAATCAAGAAGCTCTGCAAAAGGACGCTAAAACAACAGCTAAGAAGATAAGCGACGGTCGGCATCCCATCGCCGGACAGCCCTTTGTGAAAATAGGCTCCTTTATGGCGATGAAACTGCGGGAAAAGTATGGCTCAGAGCGTATAGACACTTATCACCAAATGGGAGCCATCAGATTCTTCTACGATTACATGGAACTCTATAAATCGGAGTCAAGCTATCCGCAGGAATTCAAACTCTCTCGGCAACTGGAACAGAGGCTCTTGCAGTGGAATCGTGATTGGGAGAAAACCTGTACTGAGTATATCCGTCGTCTCTACATAGCTCCTTATACGGACCTGGAAGAAATTGGGACAGAGCTGAAGAAGACCTTCACCGGTGCTGGCATTTATCCCGATTTCAGTCAGAACTTCGCTGATGTGGTGAGATATTTCGCTCTGACAGGCGACAGGGAAAAAGCCTTCGCAGCCGCCAATCTGTCTTGTGAACTGTACCCCAAATCCGCTCTTCCCCTTACTTATCTGGCTAACACATACATTTGCTTCGGTGAGGAGGAGAAAGCCCGAGAATGGTATAAAAAGGCCCAGAAAGCAGAGATTGACGCAGACGCTATCAGTCCACGGCAACTGTCTATGTATGCTTCGGCTTTAACAGAAGCGAAAAAATTGGAAGAGGCGATGGCGTTATTAAATATCGCCATTGAACTGTATCCTCAAGAAGCCAGACTCTACGACAGCATTGGTGAAATCTACCTGCTAAAAGCACAAAAGTACTACCAAAAAGCACTGAAAGTTGACCCGAATTTTCAGCATGCCAGGGAGAGGCTGAAAAAAATTCAATAGCTCTTGCGAAAATGCAGCTGTGAGAAATCAGAAACTGAGGTAATGGGCTCATAGAATAAATAGGGTGTAATATACAATTAGCGGAAAAGGAGCTTTAAAGTGAAGCATAATGTACAATTTACAGTTATCATTGGGCTAATCCTTATCCTGGGCTGGCTAATCGGTTGTGCTCAGAAAGCCGAGGAGCCAGCGCTGAAAGAAGCGCTGTCAGAGATTTCCTCCCGTGATTTACATGCCCATATTGGCTTTCTGGCATCCGATGAATTGCAGGGTCGCGGTACTCCCAGTCTCAGCCTTGACACAGCGGCTCGCTACCTACAGGCTGAATTTGAAAAATACAGCCTTACCCCGGGAGGAGAAGATGGGAAATTTCAACAACCCTATACAATCGATGCATATCCCTTGACAGAAGATAATTTTACGGTCTCGCTATCCATCAGAGATAAGGAAAAGAAGCTGAGCAGGAACGAGATAATTCCTCTGTTCGCTGGGCTGGCAGGAACCTCCATTGAAGCCAAGGGCTCCATTGTATTTGCTGGCTACGGGATTACCGCTCCCGAAAGGGAATGGGATGATTACCAGGATTTGGATGTGCGTGGGAAAGTGGTGCTGGTAATAGAAGGAGCTCCCTGGGAGGTGGACCTCAATATCCCCTTTGGCTATGATGTGCTTCTTGGAAAATGGGTAAACGCGAGCCAACATAGGGCAGCAGGATTCATCTATGCCACCCCTTTATTTGGAAAGGAGGAGCCCCAAAGCGTATCCTTTGTAAGAAGCCTTGTCGGTGAGTCTGTTCCGTCAAGGAAGAGTTTAGAACCCCAAATTCGATGGTGCGTTCCAGGGATAGCTATATCCTTTGAGGTGGCTAATGAATTGGTGGAGACTGCTAACCAGGGCAGTTTGAGCTCCCTCATGGAGAAGACTAACAAAGAGAATAAGCCACTCTGTTTCCCCCTGGAGCAATGCCAGCTCTCCCTGAAGCTGGAGGCTGAGCCAAAGGAAGCCACAGCCTACAATGTGATTGGTATACTCAAGGGCTCCGACCCAAAGCTGGCAGAGGAATACATCGCCATTACTGCTCATTATGACCATCTTGGGGTAAGACAACCAGTGAACGGAGATTCAATATATAACGGTGCAGATGACGATGCCTCGGGCACTGCCGGCGTACTGGAGCTGGCGCAAGCATTTAGCTCGCTGCCCGAGGAAGCGCGTCCTCGTCGGTCTATTCTCTTCCTGTTGGTATCAGGTGAAGAGCTGGGGCTTTATGGCTCTGCACATTATGCAGAAAATCCCACCATCCCCATGAGCCAGATTAAAGCAAACATCAACCTGGATATGATCGGTCGTTGCCCGGAAGAGGGGGTGGAAGTTATCGCCCCCGGAAGCGACTGGCTGGCAGAGATGGTGAAAAAGAGCGCACAGTCATTAGAGCTTGAGACCCTGCCAGAGCGGCACCCGGAATGGCGACTGATATATTACTCCGACCAATTCTCCTTTGTCTATCACAATATTCCAGCGGTTTTCTGCTTCACCGGAGACCACCCCGATTATCATCAGCCATCGGACGAGATAGAAAAGCTTAATTTCTCCGCTATGGAGAAGATTGTCCGGGCGGTGTTCTTAGCCGGCTGGAAGCTGGCTAATCAGGATGAGATTCCTCCCCTTACGCCGCCGGCTTACCTGGTCCATCAGTAAGAGGGGGAAGAGCGGATTAGTAAAGGGTAAAAAATAATAGCTTTTTAGTAGCCTATCTTATTCAGCAGCTGCAGATAGCTGTTTCACGATAACTATTTGTTCACTGCAATTCTTATAGCTAAAAGCTCGATTTCCCGCGCATTTCAGGGGCTTTTGCTGGGAGCTATTCTCTTATTCCGCTCTACATTCTGAGCACCTGTTCATTTTCTAATCTGCTTTTAATTTGAGTGCGATGGTCTTGATTTCAAACTTTCCAATGTTGAACGAGATTTTATTTTCCATCTTATTTCACAGTACGGCCACCTCGGCCCTGGCGGCATTGGCCGTCTGGATCTTTTTCTCATTTTTCATTTCACTCGGTGCCAACGTATTGGCAAATGCTTTCGCATCCGTGCCGGCCGATACCAATCCGGAC
>NJBL01000102.1 GCA_005223145.1 bacterium (candidate division B38) B3_B38
TAAAGGCTTCACCTTCATAATATCCTACCTCCTTGCAAAAGGTTGACCAACAAGATATTAGCACTCTCATTTAAAGAGTGCCAATAATAGCATACACCCCCATACCTTGTCAAGAGGAAAATGATATAAAAATGGTATGTTAACAGAGCAAAAAAGGTAGCTGCTCTTGCTGAGCCTAAGGGATCAAAGGCAGGGACAATAATAGGAAAGTTGCTCAGAAGAGGCTCGCTGGTCGGTCATAGAGAGGATTATTTAACAGAAATGTTGTTATTTTTTATCTTTTTAGCCAGGGTGTTGCGGTTAAGCCCCAGAAATTCGGCGGTATGGTTTATTCGATAGTTATTCTTCTCCAAGGCTTTCTTAATGAACTTTTTTTCAAACTCCTTCAGAGCGTCTCTATAATTCACCCCCTTCTCAACCATCTCATTGATAAGTTGGTCTAACTTTCTATGCATCTTACCACCCTCTTCTTAAAGCTAAAAAGTTCTCCTCATTTGTGGATAGAAATACTCCTTCTTTTAGTATTAAATGACAGGTACCTCCCTTCCTTTATATTTTAACGTCTCTGACTATGAGACATTCTAATTTTCCACTAAGATGGATAAATCTCTTTTAGCATATCCAATATCAGGTGTCAAGGGGGTCTTTAAAAAAATTAGGGGGAAAGTTAGACTTCCCCCCTTTTAAGAGCAGAATTCTCAGAAAGAAGAGCTTCTATTTCTTTTCCTCTACACCCCGGAGCCATTTGTTAAACCAGTCCAAGTTACGCTTCACAACATCCTTCTGCAGCTTGGGCTCCCGGATGCCGTGAGGCTGGCGGGGATAGATGACGAACTCCACCGGGACATTGTTCCTCTTTAACCCCTGATACAGTTCCTTCGCCTGGGAGAGGGGGACCCGCCGGTCCTCGGCTCCGTGCTGGATGAGGGTGGGGGTTACTGCTTTGTTTATATGATACATAGCAGAATGGTCGAGATAGACCTTCATCTCCTCCCAAGGGGGGCCTCCGAAGTAGGACTCCATAAACTCAGGTATATCGGTTTGCCCGTAGAAGCTGTAGAGATTGGGCATCCCCGCACCCACCGAAGCCGCTTTGAAGCGACTGGTCTGGGTTATAGCCCAGGAGGTCATATATCCCGCGTAGCTCCAGCCCATCACCCCCAGCCTGTCGGGGTCGGCTATTCCCTCTTTTATCAGATAATCAACGCCCGTCATAATATCCTGATAGTCATTGCCACCCCAATCCCGATAGTTAGCCGAGCGGAATTCCTCCCCATAGTTGCCGCTCCCTCTCGGGTTGGGGAGAAATATGGCATATCCCTCTCCGGCGAAGACCTGCACAGGGTACGCCGTCCTCCGGAGGGCAAAGTCATACACAAAGCAGTCCGCCGGTTCGCAGTGTATGACGGTCAGCAGAGGATACTTATTCCCAGGCTGATAGCCCACCGGCTTAATAAGGAGTCCCTCCATATCCCATCCATCCACGCTCTTCCAGTGCACCAGAGTAGTCTCCCCGAGGGCTAAATCTTGTATTTGGGGGTTGAGGTCGGTCAATTTATGGGGGGAGAAGCGGGGGAAATCCGATGTATAGAGTTCCTCAGGCTCGGAGGGGCTCTGCCTGGTGAAGGCTACCTTGCTGAAATCTCTGGAGAAGCTGAAATTACCATAGACGAACTCTCCGCTGGTGATGCGCTGGGGTTTTCCGCCGGTGGCGGGTATGCTGAAGAGGTTGAAGGTAACCGTGGTGGGACCTAAGAAAAAGATGTTCTTTCCCTCTGGACCCCAGCGGAAGAAATTCACCTGCTCGTCTAAGCTTTGGGAGATGTTCACCGGTGCGCCCCCGGCAACCGGGACCACGCAGATATAGCTATTAACAAACCAATCGGTTTTGCCATCCTGGGAGATGAAGGCTATCATCTTCCCATCGGGGGACCAGCGGGGACTGGAGTCGGGACCGGGGCGCTCCACCAGCTTCCGGGTTTCACCCTCCTTAAGGGAGATAAGGTAGAGGTCTGAGTTGAAGGAGTCGGCAACCTTAGGGGTAGGCTGGGCGGAGAAGGCTATCTCACCTCCTTTAGGAGACCAATCAAAGGAATTGATATGGAAATCCCCCTTGGTCAGCTGCTTGACTTCCCTGGTAGACACATCGATGAGCCAGAGGCAGTTCATCTTGAAGTCTTTGTCCACCACAATGACATCCTCTTTCTCCTTCTTCCGCCTCTCCTCCTCCTTGGTGGGTGGCTGTGGAGCCAGGTAGGCTATCTTCTTGCCGCAGGGTGACCAGACAAAGGTGGAAACACCGGTTTTGGAATCAGTCAGCCGATAGGCTTCTCCAGCAAAGGAGCTTATCAACCATATCTGGGTCCTTCCATCCCTGTTGGACAGAAAGGCGACCATCCTCCCATCAGGGGACCAGCGGGGATGATAGTCGCGTTTGGCGTTGGTGGTCATCTGGATGGGCTCCCCTCCGGATGAGGGTATCTTCCAGATGTCGGTGTTGTAAGTGTTCTCCTTGAAATCGGCTACTGAGACCACATAGAGGATAGAGCTGCCATCGGGGGAGAGCTCCACTTCTCTGATACCCTTTAAGGTGAAGATATCCTCAATGGTAACCGGGCGCTTCTCATCGGCAAAGAGCCCTGGAATCAGCAAACAGGCCAAAATCAGGGTGATTGATATGGTAATAAGGCTCCTTCTCATAACTCCCTCCTATGGAAATAAGGTTGGTTAGTAAGCAATGGACTATCTCATCTGCTTTTCTCTTTTGCTAAAAGGTAGCAGAAAAAGCCACTTTTACAAATATAAGTATAAAAAAGAAGCAAAATTTTCTCATAAAATCCACCTTCTGACAGATGTTGAGTTTCCATGTAGCCATATGCGATATCTTTCCAATTACGACAAATTATCTCTGCATGTTCCTTATTTTTATTAGCGAACGCAGAAAATTCTAAGCTAAAATTTGTTAGAAGTAAAGACCTTAATGATAAAAATATCGCCTATCTTAAAAATGTAAAAATATGGTTAACTCCTGAAGGTGAACTAAATACAAAATGAAGGCTAAAAATGAGGTCTTATTCTTAAAATATTATCTTCTGTCTTTAACGAACTTGAAAGTATATTAAATCTTTATAAACTCAACTCTCCTGTTGGCAGCTCTTCCTTCTGGTGTTGAGTTATCAGACATAGGTTCGGCTTCGCCCTTGCCCTCTGTCTCCAGCATTGTTCCCGCAATTCCGAATTCGCTGATAAGGTAGTTCCTCACCGCTTCAGCCCTCTCCAGAGAAAGCTTCTCATTGTATTCCTCCGTTCCTGTGCTATCTGTATGCCCCACTATCCTCAGGCGGAGCTCAGGAATTGCCTTTAAGGTCTCCGCCACTTCTTTGAGATCGTTTGTTAGAAAACGGGCAAACTCGTAAACGCTTTTTATGTCCTCTTAAATCTTTTAAACCCTATATAAGCTACCAGCCCGCCAAAAGTCAGAGCAATAATGAGATAGAGATTAGAACGGAGAAAATCCTTTATGCTGTTTACGGTTTGAATAAAGTTATACAGCCTCTCCCTCTGCTCGGGAGAGAGGCGGGGCAGGAGCACCTTGACTATGAAATCGCTCAGATAGGAAAAGGAGTTTCTTATCTTATCACCGATACGCTGGAACCATGACTTTATTGCTCTCCCCATGGCGCGGATTCTTGAAGGAGGGGGATTCAATTCCGTCTGCTCATCGGAAGTCCCCTTGGAGGGAGGAGGAGATGATGCAGGCAGAAGTAAAAAGGTAGTAATCGCCGTCACGATAAAGGCAATCCCCACCATTAAAGTCAGTTTGCGGCGACCTCGGAAGCGTAGAAGCTTAATTTTAGTGGGCATCGCTCTTTTCTGTAGAAGAGGTTAACGGCAGAGAAACTGCTTCATTGAACAACCTCGGAGGTAAACACAAGTTCCACCCCTTTTCTCTGTAACAGGGGGAGAGTTTTTTTCAGGGCTTCGATAGTGGAGGGGTATATGTGTCCGATCCCTATAGCATAGCCATTTAATTGAGCCAGCTCCCCTAACCTTAAGAGCTGTTTTTTGCTATGGCTGACCTCGGTTACCTCGTCAAGGAAGATAGTGCGGGCGGCAGAGGGAATCTCCATTTGGCGGGCCACCTCATAAGCGATGGAATCTTCGCTGGTGCGGCTGTCGATAAATAAGGGGCGGTGCTTGCGAATGCTTACCAACACTTTGGAGATGGCTTCTCGGTCGAGCGTAATCCGGGAACCCATGTGGTTATTCATCCTCTTCAAATAGGGGATAGAACGCACATTATATTCTCCCTTTTCAAGTTTAGTATTCAGATGATTTTGCATTTTTTCAGCCATCTCAAGAAAAATATATTCATCAATCAGCAGTTTGTTTATTTCCTCAATCACGGCCACCTTCGTTTTCTTGTCGATGGATACATCCCTGCCATATTGGCTCTTTTCCTGGCTTTTTCCACTTGCTTGTATTCATTTTTTAAGCTTTTTAAATAGATTTATTCGTAATAGAATACGTATGTTATTACCTAAAAGTTTCAAAAAAAATTATTTAAGGTTCCAAATCCAACCTCATAACGATTCCGTATTTTTCCCGTTTATAAGGCCCTGATGTTGATATTTCCAGTTGTGTTACCCTGAAGCCAAGCTTTCTGTATAAATTGAGCGCTGCCTTCAATTTGTTATCCGTCTTCAAAAGTACTCTTTTTGCTCCTTTTGATTTCGCCCTGCCTATAGCGGCATCTGCCAGTTTCTTCCCGGCCTGCTTTCCCTGAGCGGGTTCCGTAACGGCCATTTTTGAAATCTCATAGGTCTCATCGTCCACTTTTAAAAGAGCGGTAGTTCCCACAATGTCGCCGTCCAACCGCGCGAAAAAGATAAAGCCGCCTTTTTGAATGATTTGTGTCTCCGGATTCGACAGAATCTTCTTGTCACGCTCCTCCACTTCGAAATATTTTTTTAGCCATTGCAGATTAAGCTTTTTGAAATAGTCTTTGTATTGCGGATCGTATTCCAGAATTTCAACCGCATTATACTGTCTTTCTTTAATCCGACCTATTATCCGTTCTGCTATTTCTCTCTCATCTAGCGCGCTCTCGATTCTATTAACAACATCCATTATGTCGACGCCAATGCTTTCAAAGAGTCTGGCCGTGGCAATTTCAA
>NJBL01000039.1 GCA_005223145.1 bacterium (candidate division B38) B3_B38
TAAGGGGCACCGATGATGATGTCCATAAAGCCATCACCGTTGATGTCCCCATAGGCAGCTGAGCGGCCTAATTGAATGCTTACATCACCTCCCAGTACTCGCATATCCCCCCACACCTTATCCAGGTCAATCACCCGCTGAGCAAATAATGTCCCAGAGAAAAAAAGTATGGAGACCAGAAAAACCAAAACTATGAAAAAGTGCTGCCTTGTCATGATGCATACCTCCTTCAGTTAAAGTTAGTTAAAAACCTCTCTCACCACTGCGGTGAGGAGAATTGCTAATCATTTACTATCTGTACGAAAGAAAAAGCACCTCCCTGTAAGTTCTACTTCGCAAGCACATCTACCGGATTGGTCAATGATTTTCCGTTAGAGCCCAAAGGAAAAAGCATTTTAATTACCTTTGCTTAATCTGAATGATATCATTCTTTACGCTTCCTTTTAATATTTTGTGTAAAATATAAGTTAGTCTTTATTTATCATATTTGCATTGAAAATGTCAAGCAAAAAATAGACTTTGCATTTCAAACGGTAGTATATGAAGAATAATTACCTTACGAGGCGTCCACTCTGATTGGCATATTTGTAACTATCATAATAAATGAGAGATTAGCTTTATCTTTAAAGAAGATTCACCACTTGATTTTGGCTTGAAAGATGCTGAGCCCCCTTACTGAGAGAGATGGGCAGTCTGGCTTGTCCTCAAGATGGCTTGCCACCTGTAATAAATATGATGAGGTCTTTGAATAATTATTGGAGAGCAGTTTGAATGTTAGGCTGAGCGTGGGAGTTATTTTTGACAAAGATAAAAATAATTGTTGTAATTTAAAGTTTCTTATATTAGAATGATTTAATTTTCTAAAGGCGGGTTTCTTCAGGTCGATATAAAGATTACAGAAGTGGGTGATGAACAAAAGCAAAGTGGAAAACATATATAAGCTGCTTATATTCTTTACCCTTACGGTGCTGGTGCTGACCGCTTTTATCACTGGCTCCTTCTCCCGGGCCTCCTATTGGTATAACTTAAACCTAATGACCCAGTATTTCTCGCTCCCTCTCTTTCTATACACCATAATGATCTGCATTCATCTTCCCTATCGCTCTGTACTCTGTTTTCTCAATCAACCCTATGTCCAGAGGAACGGATACTACCCCAAGGTAACGGTTATAATCCCCGCTTACAATGAAGGGAAGATGGTGGAAAAGGCTATTTGCTCTTGCCTCGATTCTAATTATCCTAAGTCAAGGTTGCAGATTATCTGTGTAGACGATGGCTCGGAGGATGACACCTGGCATTACATTCGTCGCCAGCAGAGGGAGCACCCTGATTTAGTCAAGGGGCTCCGCTTGCCGCAAAATCGAGGGAAGCGTTGGGCATTGGCAGAAGGGTTCCAGAGAGCATCGGGGAAGATTATGGTCACCATGGATTCCGACAGCGTGATGGAGAGGGATGCTCTCTCTAACCTTGTCGCTCCTTTTATTGATAAGGAGATCGGAGCTGCTACGGCTAAGGTAAAGGTGTTAAACAAGAATGAAAATCTGTTAACCAGAATGATTGGCGTCCGCTATATTATGGCGTTCGAATTCTACCGTGCTTCCCGTTCCACCTTCAAGACCGTGTTTTGCTGTTCAGGGGTTCTCTCCGCTTATCGTAAGGAGATTATTGATAAGATTATGGACCAGTGGCTCCATCAAAGGTTTTTAGGCCAAGTATGCACCTATGGAGATGATCGTTCGCTTACCAATTTTATCCTGCGGAGTGGTTATTACACGGTCTACCAGAGGAATTCCGTAGTTTACACCATGGTCCCTTCCACTCTGACTAAATTAGCCCGCATGCTGGTGCGCTGGCATAAGAGCTTCATCAGGGAGAGCGTTGTCTTTATCACCTTTATGTTCAGTAGCTATCGCAGAAAGAATCGCTTCCTCCCCATTTTTGACTTCACCTTATCCACCATATTGATACCCTTCCAGTTTTACATTATCATTTATTCCATAATTCACATTTTTATCGACCCCCTTTTGATACTAAGATTTTTAGCCATAATAACTATTATGGGCTCGGTATATATGTCTTTTTATGTCAAGTTTGAAAAAAATACCGATTTCGTCTTCGGTTTGCTGTATTCCTTCCTTCATGTGTTTTTCCTTATGTGGACCGTACCTTATGCGGTCATCACCTTCAAAAATAACTCCTGGCTTACAAGATAAACAAGACCACCAGTGGGGAAGAATTTATTCAATGGCGGGATATATTCAGGGAGAAGGTTTATCTTTTCCCCCAGAGGAGCTTATCTCTGAGGACGGCGAAGTAGTTTTTCCGGGGAGACTGGATGAGGTAAATTTTATTTTTACCCCTTTTAATTACTGCTCTGTCTTCCGGTTGCAAGGCGAAACCCACCTGCCCATCCAGGGTGAGGAAGACATCCTCATTTTTAGTCTTCAAAATTACCTCTACCTTCGCATCATCGGGTACTACAATGGCACGATTGGAGAGACTGTGAGGGCAGATAGGGGTCAGCACCAGGGCATTCATATTAGGGAAGATTATCGGTCCGCCGGCGGCTAAGTTGTAAGCGGTGGAGCCAGTAGGGGTGGAGATAATCAAGCCATCAGCCTTGAAGAGAGCCACAAATTGCCTATCAATGAGAATCTCAAGGTCAATGATGCGGGCTAAGGCACTCTTGTTAATCACCACATCGTTCAACACGGTGTGCCTGACTATCCTTTTTCCCTCCCGGTAAAGGGTAGACGACAGGGTGATGCGAGGGTCAAGGGAATAGTCCTGCTTAAAGATTCTTTTTAAGGTGGGATAGAGCTTCGAAAGGCTGACCTCGGTCAGAAAACCAAGCCCTCCAAGGTTCACCCCCAGAAGAGGAATCTTCTCCTCCTTAATAAGCCGGGCAACGCTTAAAAGAGTTCCATCTCCACCAAGCACTATTATCATATCGACCTGCTTGGGGAGCTCTTCGTCGGTGGTCTGTGAGATGGAGGCATCGAAGAGTTGAGCTGTTTTGGGATTAAGTATAGCTTCAACCCCCTGAGAGGATAGCCAGCTAATTAGCTCCTCGACCATAACTTTTACCCCTTCCTTATGGGGTTTAGCTACAATCCCTACCCTCTTTATTTCTTTTTGTTGGTCGTCCATGGGAAACGGCTTTCAGGAATCCTCTTCAGAAGAAAGGGGGTGATTGGTAAGATAGATGAAGAATTCCTTATTTCCCTCTTGTCCCAGAATGGGTGATTCTATTGTCCCGTTGACGAACAGGTTCAGCTCCCGGGCAAAGGTTGTTATCTCCCCAATGACCCTTTGGTGCTTCTGCGGGTTCTTCACCACCCCTCTTTTGCCTACCTCCCCTTTTCCCACCTCAAATTGGGGTTTTATAAGACAGACCATCTGCCCCGGTCTGTTGAGCAAGGGGAGAACTGCTGGGATGACTTTCTTTAAGGAGATGAAGGAGACATCTATGGTTACCAGGTCGACCTTCTCGGGAAGGGTGTCTTCTTTAATATAGCGCACATTTTGCCTCTCTATGGGAACCACTCGCTGGTCGGTGCGGAGCTTCCAGGCCAGTTGCCCGTAGCCGACATCCACAGCGTAGACTCGCTTCGCTCCCCTCTGGAGCAGGCAGTCGGTGAATCCCCCTGTAGATGCTCCCACATCAAGGGCGATTTTCCCTTCGGCTTTTATAGAAAACATTCTTAATGCTTCTTCCAGCTTCTCACCACCGCGGCTGACAAAAGGGGAGAGCTTGCCCTTGATGGTTATATCCGAGGCTTCGTCAATCATAGCTGAGGGTTTGTCAATCCGCCTGCTGTTGACTAACACTCTTCCCGCCATAATCAACGCCCGGGCTTTCTCTCTGCTGTTCACCAGCTCCTTTGTCACCATCAGTCGGTCTAATCTCTCCTTTGGCATCACTTCCATTAATTGGCTACCTTCTTCACCTTCAACTGTTCTGCCAGAAGCTTTTTTATTTGCTGGTATATACCTTTCTCATCCAAACCATATTTGCTCAATAAAAAGGTAGTATCCCCATGGGGGACAATTTCATCGGGAATACCGATGCGGTGGACCATCACTCTGTTTAATCCCTTTTCCTCCAGAAGCTCCAGCACCGCGCTGCCAAAACCTCCCTTCAAAGCGTTCTCCTCCACAGTGACCAATCGAGGGATTCTTGAGGTTAATCTAACGATTAGCTCCTCATCCAGCGGTTTGACAAACCGAGCATTGACCACAGTAGCCTCAATTCCATCCTCTGACAGTCTCTCCGCTGCCTGCACTGAGCAGTGAACCATCCTTCCGATAGCCAGAATGGCCACATCTTCTCCCTCCCTTAGAACCTCTCCTTTGCCGATGGGGAGCGTTTTAATATTTCTGTCCAGCTTGACTCCCAGACCCTTAGCTCGGGGATAACGCACCGCTACGGGGTGGGGGGTTTCAATAGCGGTTTTGAGCATGTGACGGAGTTCGTTTTCGTCTTTGGGAGCCATAATAATAATATGAGGCATTGAGCGGAGGTAAGATAAGTCATAGAGCCCATGGTGGGTGGGACCATCGGAGCCGACAACCCCTGCTCGGTCCAAAGCAATGGTTAAGGGAAGGTCCATAAGGCAGATATCGTGCAATACTTGGTCATAAGCTCTCTGGAGGAAAGTCGAATAGATGGCGGCCACGGGTTTTAAGCCCTGGGTGGCTAAGCCTGCGCAAAAGGTGATGCCGTGCTGCTCGGCAATTCCAACATCAAATAAGCGGTTGGGAAATTCTTTGGCAAAGGCACTAAGCCCGGTGCCCTCCGGCATGGCAGCGGTTATGCAAACAATCTTTTCATCCTTGCGTGCTAACTCTATCATAGTATCGGCAAACACCGAAGTGTAAGAAGGAGGTGAGCCCTCCTTCTCAATAAACTCACCGTTGTTGATGTCGAAGGGGGGAGAGCCGTGGAAGAGGGTGGGGTTGGCTTCTGCCGGTCGATAGCCCTTCCCTTTTTTGGTCACCACATGAATCAAGCAGGGTTGCTCCATTTGCTTAGCTTGCTCAAGGGTGCGGATCAGGGTGGCTATACTATGTCCTCGCACTGGACCGATGTAGTGGAAGCCAAGCTCCTCAAAGAGCATTCCCGGGACGAAGACCCTCCTGATAGACTCCTCAAGGGTCCGGGCGAACCTTATCA
Organism: bacterium (candidate division B38) B3_B38; assembly: GCA_005223145.1. Lineage (GTDB taxonomy): Bacteria > Acidobacteriota > B3-B38 > Guanabaribacteriales > B3-B38 > Guanabaribacterium. Next base: position 5,177 of record NJBL01000039.1, read on the forward strand.
TCTGCGAGCCAATCCCGGGAATGGCGGTCAAAATGGTTTCCACATCCCGTTTCAAGCGGTTGTATGCCTGCCCCTGGATAATCTGGTTAAGGTAGCCGGAGATGGCTCCTACCGGGGGGGAAATGGACATCTCATTATCGTTGAGGATAACTACCAGCTTCCGTTTCAGGTATCCAGCCTGGTTAAGACCCTCAAAAGCCAGCCCCGCAGTCAACGCCCCATCCCCTATAACCGCCACCACATTATAGTCATCATGGTTGTAATCTCTGGCGACCGCCATCCCCAAAGCGGCAGATATAGAGGTACTGCTGTGCCCGGTGTTGAAGTGGTCGTATTCGCTCTCTTCACGTCGGGGGAATCCGCTAACTCCTCCATACTTACGAAGGGTGGGGAAATCTTCCTTCCTTCCGGTTAAAATCTTATGAGTGTAAGTTTGATGCCCGACATCCCAGATAACCTTATCGCGGGAGAAATCAAAGGCATAGTGCAGCGCGATGGTGAGTTCCACCACGCCCAGATTAGAAGCTAAGTGTCCCCCCCCTTTGGAAACCACCTTAATAATCAGGTTTCTAACCTCTTTGGCCAACTGTGTAAGCTGCTTCAAGGAGAGCTTCTTGAGGTCGGCGGGGGAATTAATCCTTGAAAGGAGCTTATCCATAACTCTACTATCTCCTTTCTCCCTTATTAAGGCATCTTTTCCTCATCATCTCACTTTCTGGAGATAATCCCCAGAACTTGTCCACTCCTTTAAAGCCTCCTTTTGGTTATAAAGTGTGCAATCGGGGGCAGCATTCCCCCCTTCCGGGGAAGAAGCTCGGCAGCAGCAACTGCCTCACGCAGAAGCTCCTCCACCATCTCTTTCGACCTTTTCATACCTACTACGGCGGGGTAAGTGGCTTTGCCCCGGACAGCATCCTTTCCGGTGGTCTTCCCGGTTAGCCTTTCGTCTCCTTCAACATCGAGGATGTCATCCACAATCTGGAATGCCAGCCCCATGCTCCTTCCATAGCGGGTTAGATTGAGCATCTCATCGGAAGAGGCATTAGCTAACAGCCCTCCTACACGCAAACAGGTGGTGAGCAGGGCTCCGGTCTTAGCCGAATGGATATAGTTGAGAACCTCTACCCCTACCTTCTCCCCCTCGCTTTGGAGGTCGATTACCTGCCCCCCAATCATCCCTCTGGTTCCTGCTGCTTCTGATATCTCTTTGATTATTAATAGATTACGAGAATCGTCCCCATCCACGGGCGGCATTGCTGCCAGTTGATGAAACCCCAGGGTCAACAGGGCATCGCCGGCTAATAGGGCAATTGCCGACCCATAGACTTTATGAGCGGTGGGTTTGCCACGGCGGAGCTCATCGTCATCGATAAAGGGAAGGTCGTCGTGAATCAGAGAGTAGTTGTGGATTAGCTCCATTGCACAGGCAGCCGGCAAAGCTCTCTCCTCATCCTTACCGAGGGCTTCGCAGGCGGCAATGGTTAAGATGGGACGGAGCCTTTTCCCTCCGGAGAAGATGGTGTATCTCATTGCCTGATAAATCACCGGAGGATACTCGTCTTCCCCTGGAAGAGCTCTCTCCAGGTATGCATCAACTACTCTTTTTTTCTCTTTAAGGTAATCTGCTATATCCATCCCAGAACACAGCCCGAATAGAGGCTACTCCATCTTTACTCAGGAGGTATTTCGCTCTCCTTCTCATGCTCAAAGGGCTTTTTGATAAATTTACCCTCCGTATTCTTCTGGAGGATTTCTATCTTTCTTTCGGCTTCCTCAAGTTTGTTATTGCAAAAGCGGGAGAGTTTAATCCCCTCTTCAAAGAACTTGAGGGACTCCTCCAGACTCAGGTTACCCTTCTCAAGCTTATTTACAATCTGTTCCAATTCTTCCAAAGCTTTTTCAAACTTTTTTTCTTCCGTCATTATAACCTCTTTTTTGTGATAGGACAATCTTTTTCACCCCACAGCTTATCTCCCCCCGCCAGAGCCTTACAGAGAGGTCCTCACCTACACTAATCTGGGCAGCATCTCTGACAATGCTTCTATCGACTGCTCGATAGCAGACGCTATAGCCCCGCTCTAAGATGGCTAAGGGGCTTAAGCTGTGCAGTTTCCCAGCCATGGCCTCCAGGGAGTGGATAAGCTGGCTTAAATGATGCTCAAAAGCGGCGTTAAGGGAGGAGAAAAGAGCGCTCAGCTTCTCCCCTTTCTCTCTGACGCAAGCCAGCAGGTCTATCTGCTCCAGCAAGCGTTGGCTGAGAGCAAATTGGTTCTTGATGGCTGTAAGCCTGGCAGAGATAGCGCTTTTGAGCCTGATAATAGATTCGTCCACCCTTTGAGAGTAGCTGGCAATTATATTAAGGGGCTGGTAGAAGCCCCGATGGCTGGCAAGAAGATTGAATCTGGAACGCCATGATTCCACCCGATATTTAACCGAGTTGATTATCTTCCATCGTAAGGAGTTGAGCTGTTCCTGGAGCTCCAGCTTGTTTTTCACCACTATCTCGGCAGCTGCCGAGGGGGTAGGGGCTCGGAGGTCGGCTACAAAGTCGGAGATGGTAAAATCAATCTCGTGCCCCACTGCCGAGATAATAGGGATTTTAGAGGCGAAGACACGGCGGGCGACAATCTCCTCGTTAAAGGGCCACAAATCCTCCAAAGAGCCCCCTCCTCTGGTGAGAATAAGCACATCTATATCGGGAAGGGTGTTCATATAGTCGATAGCAAAGGCGATCTCCTGAGCTGCCTCATCCCCCTGAACCTTGGTGGGGAATACCAGAAGCTCTACATTGGCGAAACGGCGGTTGATGACCCGAATTATATCCCTGATGGCAGCCCCGGTAGGGGAGGTGATTATTCCGATTCTCTGGGGAAGGAGAGGGAGAGGTTTCTTATGCTCGGTTGCGAAGAGTCCTTCTTTGTGCAGCTTCTCCTTAAGCTGCTCAAAGGCTAACTGAAGTGAGCCCTTCCCTTTAGGCTCCATAAGGTCTACATTGATCTGATAATCCCCCCTGGGCTCATAGATGGTGATAGTCCCCCGGACGAGAACCAGAAGCCCATCATAGGGGAGGAATTTCAGGTAGCGGTTGCGGCTGATAAACATAACCCCCCGAAGCTGGCTCTCTTTGTCCTTAAGGGTGAAGTAATAGTGCCCCGAGGCTGGGGCCTTGAAATTAGAGATCTCCCCCTCAACCCAGATATCGGAGTAGGATTCCTCCAGATCTAACCTCACCAGGCGGTTTATCTCGGAAACTGTAAATATCCTTTGCTCTGCAAAAATGTCTTCCACTGTAAGCCTCTTTTTAAAACTGAATCCTCCTGATGTCCAGAGCCCTGCCGCTGTAGTCGTCGATGGTGAGTATTACAGCGGAGACCTTCTTATCATTCTTAGCCACCGAGAACCTGATGGGCATCTGGGTGAGGAATCGTTTAATAGCCACCTCTTTGGTAATGCCGATGACCGAGTCGAAAGAGCCGGTCATCCCCACATCGGTGATATATGCAGTTCCTTGGGGCAATATTCTCTCATCGGAGGTCTGGACGTGGGTATGGGTGCCGATAACAGCACTCACCTCACCATCGAGATACCATCCCATGGCAACCTTCTCAGAGGTCGCCTCGCCGTGGAAATCTACTATGATATTGTTGGTATAGCGCTTTACTTCTGTAATCTCTCTTTTAGAGACCTGAAAGGGGCAATCGAGGCTCTTCATAAATATCCTCCCCGAGAGGTTTATAACCCCTACCTTAACCCCATGGCGAGAGGTTCCTACATAGCTCCCGGAACCGGGGATGGAGGGGGGGTAGTTAGCCGGGCGAAGGAGTCTTTTTTCTTTTTTAATATAGTCAACAATTTCCTTCCTGTCCCATATGTGGTTTCCGGAAGTAAGCACATTCAGCCCCAGAGAGAAGAGCCTTTCTGCTATTTCAGGGGTAAGCCCAAAGCCCCCGGCGGCATTCTCAATGTTGGCGATGGAGAAGTCTATCTGATAGTGAACTATAAGGTAATGGAAATACTCTTGGAGATATTCCCGTCCCGGTCTCCCCATTATATCCCCGATAAACAGGATGTTCACTCTTTCTCTCTTCTTTCTAAAAGACTATGCGGCTCCTCCAACTCCTGGCAGAACCTCCCTTGGCTGGGGGGGAATTTAAAGGATTAGCGGGCAAACTCGATTGCCCGGGTCTCCCGAATCACGGTGACCTTAATCTCCCCCGGGTATTCCAGCTCCTCCTCAATCCTTTTAGCGATATCTTTCGATAGCCAGACTGTCTCCTCGTCGCTCACTTTGTCGCTCTCTACAATGATGCGCACCTCACGTCCAGCCTGTATGGCATAGGCTTTGGATACTCCCTGGAAGGAATCGGCAATTTTCTCCAACTTCTCCAGGCGCTTGATATAAGTCTTCAGAATCTCCCTTCGGGCGCCGGGGCGAGCAGCCGAAAGGGAATCTGCTGCTTGCACCAGGATCGCCTCTATGCTCTGGGGCTCTACGTCGAAGTGATGCGCCTCAATGCAGTGGATGAGCTGGGATGATTCGTTGTATTTGCGCACTACTTCAGTCCCGATCTTAGTATGGCTACCTTCACCCTCCCGGTCTATCGCTTTGCCTATATCGTGCAGCAGACCAGCGCGTCTCGCAAGTTTACAATTCACCCCCAGCTCGTCTGCCATTATGCCTGCTATCAGAGCAACTTCCTTTGAGTGCATTAATACATTCTGCCCGTAGCTGGATCTGTACTTCAGTTTTCCCAAGAGCTTGACCAGGTCGGAGTGAAGGTCGTGGATGCCAAATTCCATAGACACCTCTTCTCCGATCCCCTTTATCTTCTGTTCGAACTCCTCCTTCACCTTTTTAGCCACTTCTTCTATGCGGGCGGGATGGATTCTGCCGTCGGCAATCAGTCGTTCTATGGCGATTTTGGCAATCTCTCTTCGGATAGGGTCAAAGCCTGAGAGGATGACCGCCTCGGGGGTGTCATCAATAATCAAGTCGATTCCGGTAGCCACCTCAAGAGCTCTGATGTTCCTCCCCTCCCTGCCGATTATCCTCCCTTTCATCTCGTCATTGGGGAGGTCGACCACTGAAACCGTGGTCTCCACCACATGTTCAGAGGCACACTTCTGAATGGCCAAGCTGATTATCTTCTTAGCCTTTTCCAGACCGGTTTGACGGGCTTCTTCTTCTATTCTTCTTACCAGCATAGCCGCTTCGTTGCGAGCTTCGTTTTCCATTATCTTCATCAGCGCTTGCTTAGCTTCTGCTGGAGTCATCCCGGAGATGCGTTCCAGACGCTCTTGCTCCTCCTTTAAAAGTCTGTGAAGATGCTGTTCGGTTTTGGCTAAGCTGGCGGAGAGGTTCCTTAGTCTCCGCTCCCTTTCGTCGATTTCGCGGGTCCTTGTCTCCAGCAGAGCCATCTTCCGGTCCAAATTCCCTGCTTTGTAGTTAAGCTTCCTTTCCAGATTATGTAGCTCCCTCCTCTGCTCTCTGGTCTTCTCTTCGAACTCCGCTTTGGCAGCGAGCATCTTCTCCCTGGCTTCCAGGTGGGCTTCCCTAAGTATCCTTTCCGACTCCTCTTTAGCTTGCTGAACTATGCGGTTTTTCTCCTTTTCTGCCGCTTGGAAGAACTTCTTTAATTTGACTTTGTTAAGCCAATACCAAGCCCCTATTAGAGTGAAACCGATAATTGCTATTCCTATCAATTGGCTTGTCATCTGCACGACCTCACTCACCCCCTATCTTTGGCTAACTGTGTGGAATCTTAAACTAATCCATATATGGATTCTTCCGATGCCTGTTGGAACTTTTGAGGTTGAGTGAAAGGGTAAGTCGGAATGTTTACAAGGGGAAACCCCCGCGATGCCGTGAGGAGTTTCGCTTTGAACCCGATAAAGCAAGTGGGTGTCCTGCTTTCACTTTAGGCTTCCCCATCTTAAGGAATGCTCACCATGAAATGACCCCGGACTCCCAAATTATACGCTGTTGGAACAAAACCTACTTCTCCTTCACCAACATCGCAGGGGAAACTCATTTTCATTATATTACTTTTTTCCTCCCCTTGCAAGAGAAATATTTCAATATTTTCTGCTTCAGTAAATTCCGCTCCTTTTGGTCATATTATGCTATGGTGAGTTTGTCTAACTCCTGGATAAGTTTCGCTATCTTTTCCGAAATTACCCTTTCTGCCCTCTCTAATTCCTTTTTAGTTTTGAGATACTCATCGGTTATGTTGATGGAAGCTAAGATAGCGACCTTCAGGGAATCAACCGTATCGGTTATATTGGAGATTTCCTTCATCTTTTTGTCTACATAGTCAGCTAACTGCTGGATATACTCCTTTCCGCCGGCTCCTCTAATTTTATAAGTCTGCCCGTAGATTTCTACTTCAGTCAAATTGCTATCCCGCGCCATCTTTTAACTCAATGCCCCCTTTTGATTGATAAATAAATACCTAAAAGGGGAAAAAGCATCTCCTTTTTACACTCCTATCTCTCCTAATTCCTCTAACATATGGTTCACCTCCGAGCGAATCTGTTTGCGATCGGCTCGGTATTTTTCCAGTAGACGCTCGGTTTTATTTTTATATTGCTGGAGATAGGAAATTTCGGCTGTCAATCTCTTCTTCTCCTCTAATTCCTCCTTTAATTGTTTGCTTTTCTCTTCTAAAATATTATTAGTCGAACGAAGCTCTTTTAGCAGATTCGCTGCCTGATATATCTTCTTCTCCAAGCTCTCCAGGTTTCTTAAAATTTGACGGTTCATACTAATCTGTGGTGAGCCTCTAACGAGGCTCTGCATTAAGTTTCTCTTTCAGCAGATTTATAAGCCGTTGTTGAGCTCGTGCCACCTCCTCAAGGGTGAGGGTACGCTGGGGATGCCGGAATTGGACATTGAGGGAAATGCTGACCTTATCTTTGGGTATATTATCCCCCTGATGATAGAGATCGTAGATTTTTACCTCGGAGATGATGTCTTCCTTCAGGGAGTTAATCCACCTGGCTATGGCATCAAAGCTAATATCCCGGTCGAACAGGAGGGATATATCGCGGCTAATGGCTGGGAACTTAGGCAGAGGCTGAAACTTCACCAGCGATGCCTCTGCCTTCAAGAGGGGCTCCAAATCTAACTGCGCCATATAAACTTCCTGGGAGAGCTCCAACTGAGCGCAGATTTGCGGGTGGAACATACCTATATGCCCTATCGGGTGGTGGTTAAACCGTATGATAGCAGCCCTGGCAGGATGATAGAAATCGATGTTATCCGGCACGAAGCTCAGAGTTTCCCAGCCGAAACGGCGGAAAAGAAGCTCAATCACCCCTTTGAGGTCGTAAAAATCAAACCCTCTTTCCCCGTCCTTCCAGTAGCGCTTGGCAAAATTGCCGGTGGCTGCAATCCCCAAGGTCTCCCGTTCCTCAGGCTGCTTCATCCCTTTCGCCAGATGATAGACTTTGCCTATTTCAAAGATCTTGATATTTTTTATCCCCCGGTTTATGTTCCACGCCAGATTGGATATCATGCTGGAGAGAAGACTTGTGCGAAGAATCCCCATCTGCTCGGCAATAGGATTTTGCAGTTTAACCGCTTCCTCAGTTTCTGTCCGGAACAGGCGGTCTATGTTATCGTCAACAAAGGAGTAGTTAATGACTTCATAATAGCCAGCAGCGATCATAATTCTTCGGATAAGCCTCTCCCGCTCAATCCAGTCCGGAGCGCCGGCATCTATCCCTCGCCAGAGTGGCATGGTGGAGGGTATTCGGTCGTAACCGTAAAATCTGGCTACCTCCTCAATCAGGTCAATCTCCTTTTCCACATCCCCACGGTAGGTCGGTATGGTTACAGTCCAGCTATCGTCATCCTTCCGCTGGAGCTCAAAATTCAGCCTGGTCAAGAAGTCCTCCACCCTTCGTTTCTCAATTTTGACCCCTAAAAGGCTGTCAACTCTGCTTGACCTCAGCCATGTCTTCCTTGGCTGTAAGGGTTGAGGCTGGATGTCTATCACTCCGGAGTAGATCTCACCTGTGCCTAACTTCTGGATAAGGTGGCAGGCTCTATCAATAGCCTTAGTCAGAGCTTGATGGTCGGTTCCTCGCTCAAAGTGAAAGGAGGCATCGGAGCTCAGGTTGAGTTTCTTGGATGTTCTTCTGATGGACCGGGGGTCGAAACAGGCGCTCTCAATAAATATATCGGTGGTCTGCTGGGTAATCTCCGAATTGACTCCTCCCATCACCCCCGCAATAGCGATGGGACGTTGCTTGTCGGCGATAGCTAACATATCGCTGTCCAGCACCCGCTCCACTCCATCGATGGTGCTAATCTTCTCGCCTGCAAGAGCCCTCCGCACTACGACCTTATGCCCCTGCACGGAGCCCAGATCGAAGGCATGGAGGGGGTGTCCCAACTCAGCTAAGACAAAATTGGTTATATCCACCACATTATTTATCGGTCTGAGCCCCACAGCCAGCAACCTCTCTACTAACCAACGGGGTGAGGGAGCTATCTTCACTCCCTTCACCACCTTGCCACAGTAGCGGGGGCAAAGGTCGGGAGCCTCCACTTTTACCTGAATCAGGTCGTCCGTTTTATTCTCTTTCTCGGCATAAGTCATAGGAGGAAGGGTTACCCTCTTGCCGAGGAGAGCGGCTATCTCCCGGCTTAACCCCAGCATGCTCAGGCAATCGCCACGGTTGGGGGTAATCTCAATGTCAAAGATATAGTCATTCCCGCTCGAGCTTACCGACTCTACTTCCATCCCTATCATAGATAAGCAATTGGCTAACTCCTCGGGCTCGATGTCAATGTCAACAAAAGATTTCAGCCAATTCCAACTGTATTTCATATTATTTATCTGAACTGCTGCAAAAAGCGAAGATCGTTTTCATAAAAAAGGCGAGCATCCTCTATTCCGTATAGTAATAAGGCAACCCTATCTATCCCCAGCCCCCAAGCGAAGCCGGAATATTTCTCCGGATCGTAGCCTACCACTTCAAAGACATTGGGATGAACCATCCCTGCGCCCAGTATCTCTATCCAGCCGCTGTTCTTACACAAACGACACCCCTTACCACCACAATGGAAACAGCTTATATCCACCTCTGCGCTCGGCTCTGTGAAGGGGAAGAAGCTGGGGCGAAACCTGGCTTTGGTCTCCTTTCCGAATAGTTTGCGGACAAAGTACTCCAGGGTGCCCTTTAAATCTCCAAGGGTTATCCCCTCATCCACCACCAGCCCTTCCATCTGGAAGAAGTTAGGGGTATGGGTGATATCCCAATCCCGGCGAAAGCACCTTCCGGGGACGATGATTCTTATCGGAGGTGGTTTCTTCTCCATCACTCTCACCTGAACCGGTGAGGTCTGAGTTCTCAGCAGGAGCTCATCATTGATTAAGAAGGTTGCCTGGGAGTCGCGGGCGGGATGGTCCTTGGGGAAGTTCAAAGCGACGAAGTTGTAATAGTCGGTCTCAATATCCGGTCCATCTTCTATGGTGTAACCCAGTTCTAAAAAGATTTTCTCTATCTCCTCCTTGACCAGCATAATAGGGTGGAGACCCCCCATGGGTGGGAGCCTCCCGGGAATGGTCACATCGATCCGAGCTTCTCTGATGCGCCGCGCTTCCGCCTCGGCTTCCAGCTTTCTCTGGTGGAGGTTCAGTTCCTTCTCCATAAAGCCTTTGACCTCGTTGGCTAACCTGCCTACTTCTGGTCTCTCCTCAAGGGGCAGAAGGGGAACATCCTTCAGAGCCATGGTCAGAAGCCCCCTCTTCCGGCTCAAATACTTGTTCTTAATTTCAACCAACGAGCGGAAATCTGTAACTTTATCTAAATCAGCCTGAAAATCTTTTTTATACTGTAATAGTTTACCCTTCACCTTTCTTGCTTTCCTTAAAAGTAGATGAAGTCTGGTTAAGAGGTGCTGAGTCCCTGCCGGGCTATTTTAGCCAGCTCGGAGAAGGATTGAGGGTCGGAGACTGCTATCTCTGCCAGGATTTTGCGGTCCAGGTTCACCCCTGCCGATTTTAACCCTTTAATGAAGCTGGAGTAAGAGATGTCGTTCAGTCGGGCTGCAGCCCCAATGCGGGTAATCCATAAACGGCGGAAGTCCCTTTTTCTCCTCCGTCTGTCTCGATAGGCATAGCAGAGAGATCTATCAACCGCTTCCCTGGCGGTCCTATAAAGCTTGCTTCTGGCTCCATAGTAGCCCTTGGCTAACTTTAAAATCTTTTTTCTTCTGCGTAAGTGTTTGGTTCCTCTTTTAACCCTTGGCATTGCTTACCTTTCAAATGCTAAAAATTTTGCTAAAAACCTTCCTCAGCTTGCCATCCTTAATGGGTAGCCCTTCTTACTAAGGGAGACTTCTTCAAGAATAAGGGAGCATCTTCCGCACCTTACCGCTCTCTTTGGAGCTGACCACTGCCTTTTTCCTCAAGCTCCTCTTTCGCTTGGAAGTCTTCTTGGTCAGCAGGTGGCTCCGGCAAGCCTTGCTGCGAAGAATCTTGCCTGTGGCGGTTCTGCGGAACCTTTTAGCCGCTCCCCTTTTGGTCTTAAGTTTAGGCATCGTCAATCCTTCATCGCAAAAGCAGTTTCACCTCTCTCACCGCCTCCCTTATCCTCTGCAAGCTGCTCCCCTTAAGGCTCTCTTTAAATTAAGTATATATTAGAGCTTTTTAGGAGAAATGAGCATGCTCAGGTTACGACCTTCTAATCTACCCTTTTTTTCAAAGTTCGCCACTTCCTCCAGCTCAATTATCAGGCGGTCCAGGATTCGATCCCCTAACTCGAGGTGGGCTAACTCCCGCCCCCGAAACATGACGGTCACTTTCACAAGATTTCCAGCGGAAAGGAACCGCAGAATGTGCCTTTTCTTGAATTGGTAGTCATGCTCGCTGATTTTGGGTCTGAACTTGATCTCCTTGAGCTGTGTTGCCCGCTGGCTTCTTTTTGCTCGCTGGGCTCTCTTGTTCTGCTGATAAATGTACTTCCCGTAGTCCATTATGCGACATACCGGTGGATTGCTATTAGGTGATAGCTCCACTAAGTCCAATTCCCTTTCCTCTGCTTCCCGAAGCCCCTCCTCCAGAGACATTATGCCCAGTTGCTTCCCGTCTTCGTCGATTACTCGTACCTGATTCGCCCTTATCCGTCTATTTATTCTTATCGGTCCTTGAATAGGCATCCCTCCTCGTTGTTACCCTTAATATTAAGGGGTTAAAGCCTTGCGGTCAATCTCCTCTTTTATCCTGGTTATAAAGCTTTCCAGAGAGAAACTACCCAGGTCCCCCTCCTTTCTGCTCCTCACAGCAATGGTCCCCTTCTGTTCCTCCCTTTCACCAACAATAAGCATGTAGGGGATTTTCTGTAATTCCGCTTCCCTGACTTTATACCCCACTTTCTCGTTTCTAAGGTTTACCTCTGTTCGCAGCCGGTGAACTTCGAGGTGGGAGGAGACCTTTCTGGCATACTCTACATAGCGGTCGCTCACCGGTATGATGACTACCTGGGTGGAGGCTAACCATAAGGGGAAACAGCCATTATAGTGCTCGATAAGAATTCCCATAAACCTCTCCAGGGAGCCGAGAATTGCTCGATGGATAAGAAACACAGAGTGCTCCTTTGAGTCCGTCCCTATGTAATTCATCTCCAGAAGCCCGGGGAGGTTGAAGTCGAACTGGATGGTAGTTACCTGCCAACCCCGTCCCAAGGAGTCTATCAGCTTGATATCTATCTTGGGTCCGTAGAAGACAGCCTCTCCCTCCTGCCGCTTATATGATAGACTCCTTTTCTCCAGGGCTTCAACCAGAGCCCTCTCAGCTTTCTCCCACTCCTCATCCCCACCGGCATAGCTCCCCTTATCCTCAGGGTCTCTGACGGAAAGTTCCACCTTATATTCTTCAAAGCCAAAGGTTGATAGGAGAAACTTCGTAAGATCGAGCAGCTCCACAATCTCCCCCGGAAGCTGCTCTGGGGTGCAGAAGATATGGGCATCGTCCTGAGTAAAACCGCGGACTCGCAGCATTCCGTGCAGTACCCCGGATTTTTCATAGCGGTAGACGGTCCCCATCTCGGCATATCGTATGGGCAACTCACGATAGCTGCGAAGGCGCGATTTATAAATCAGGATATGACCGACGCAGTTCATCGGCTTCAGCACATATTCTTCATTCTCTACGGAAAGGGGATACATGTAGTGCCGATAAAAGCGGAAATGCCCCGATGCCTTCCAAAGGTCAGCGGGAGCTATATGGGGAGTCTTGACAAGTTGATAGCCCCTTTTCAGGTGCTCGGCAATCAAGAATTCCTCAATCAGATGGCAAATAATAGCTCCCTTCGGGTGCCAGTAGACTAATCCCGGTCCTCCTTTCTCCTCAATGCTGAATAGCTCTAACTGCTTCCCCAGCTTCCGATGATCCCTCCGCTTAGCCTCCTCCATCTGCTGGAGATAGGTATCCAGCTCCTCCGGGGTAAAGAAGGCGTTGCCATAGATGCGCTGCAGCACGGGGTTTCCCTCGTCCCCCTTCCAGTAAGCTCCGGCTACGCTGAGGAGTTTGAAGGCTTTGATCTTTCCTGTAGAGGGGAGATGAGGTCCCCGGCAAAAGTCAAGGAAGCTCCCATTCTTGTAACAGACCGCCAGCTTATCAACCTTCTCCTCAATAATCTCCACCTTCATCCACTCGCTCCTCTCGCTGAACAGCTTGAGCGCCTCCTCCTTGGAGCACTCCATGCGGACAAAAGGCTCATCATTCTCTATAATCTTCCTCATTCGGGTTTCAATCTTCTTTAAATCTTCGGGGGTGAAAGGCACATCGCGCTGGAAGTCGTAGTAGAATCCCTCTTCAATAGAGGGACCGATGCCCACTTTGACCTCGGGAAACAGCTCGGTGACCGCCTGTGCCAGCACATGAGAGGCGCTGTGGCGGCAGATTTCCAGTGCTACAGGCGAACCAATGGATATTATTTCCACCGTGGAGTCTTGTTGGAGGGGATGGGAGAGGTCAACCAGTTCACCGTTGACCTTCCCCGCTACAGCCTGGGAGAGGAGACTTTTATCCCACCTCTCTATTGCTTCTTTGAGGATTATCTTTTTAGGTAACTCCTCCTGACTCCCATCAGGATGAGTTATCCGTATCGCTTCCTTCACTACTCCACTCGTTATTATCTGCCCTTGGGTTGCCCTCACGAGCACCCTCTGGATTTGTCAACCTCAAAGGTATTTGTCTAAATAAAAATTTGGTAGGCACGGGCGGATTTGAACCGCCGACCTCTACCGTGTCAAGGTAGCGCTCTCCCCCTGAGCTACGTGCCTACTCTTTACATCAATCCGACTTTCCCTGTTATCAAACCGTCTATCCTTAAACTTTATTATATTATATAGCAAAATTAAAACGCCTTGTCAACAGTATTTTAAATACATTGCCCTTATCCGCTGGGTTGATAGTATAAATTTTATGATTTTCCCTCTGTAGTTTCGCTTTTTTCACCTTAAATATAAAATAAGTCAGCCAATAGAAGGAATTATATTATCAGAAACCAGCGCGAGCTTATGAATTTTGTGAGCGACTTTATCAGAGTCAAAAATTGTCACCCAGCCTCAAGGAGATAAGCTTCCGCGGTAGGCTTTTCTCGCTGGCTGCCTTCCACAAGCATCTCCCTGACATGGAGGAAAAAGGTCTCGTCTATCGGCGTAAGCACCGAAGGAGTTAGCTGAAGCTTGTGCCGATAGAGAGGGATGCCAAAGCTCGGAAGATACCCCTGCTAAGTCAGGTGAATGCCAGATGCCCTATCGAGAATGTATAGGATATGGAGACTATTCCCCTCTCCCATGAAGATATGTACGGCAGATACCTCAGCTATGTTCTGATGGTTTAATATATAACTGGCTAAAAAGCTAAACTTTTTATTGACTCCTCAGGGGTGATGTGCTATTGTTTTATATATCATGTGCAGGGGAATAGATTGGTCAAAAGTTATCAATATATTTTGAACTCCACGGTTTAGCAGATAATCTATTTTCTTTCCCAGTAGATATATTTGCGAAGTAGAACTTGCCAGGAGACGATTTATCTTTCCTGCAGATAGCAATTTATCAGTAATTCTCCTCACCGCGGTGGTGGGGGAAGATTTTTAACCTACTTTAAAAAAAGGAGGTAGCCAAAATGGCGAGGCGGAATGGTTTTATCGTTTCCGTTTTTCTGGTATTCATCCTCGCTATCTCAGGGATGCTTTTTGGGCAGCGGGTGATTGACCTGGATAAGCTGTGGGGCGATATGCGTGTGCTGGGTAAGGCTGCTTATGACTATTCTGGCTCTGCGGTTGCCTATGGGGACATCAACGGCGATGGCTTTATGGACATCATCATCAGTGCTTATTT
>NJBL01000040.1 GCA_005223145.1 bacterium (candidate division B38) B3_B38
TGCTTTTATAATAATCATTTAGAAACATATAGCATAAGGCTTTTTGGTAATTTAAGTCTAATGCGAAATTCATATCAAATAAAAGCAGGTTGAACCTAGATAGAATTATCAATGATTCAAATATATCGAAATCTTTTAGGTTGTTTATAATACGATTCTTATCTGGAGGTGCATTTGAAACATCTGAAAAACGAATGTATTTTATTGCACTAGGACTAATTAAATTTTGCATTTAATTTAACTTTAAGGAAAAAATCTATGTATTTTTGTTAAATTATATCATATTAAATTATATTTTTCAACATTTGACATCATATTTTTCATCTGGTACAGTTTAGTATGGTATATATAGCAGAACATGCGTTTTAATCAAAGGAGGTTTGGTGATGAAGAGGTATTATTTCATAGTAGGGATTCTTATCATTGGCTGGTTGTTACCCCAGGTGGTGGGAGCGCAGGGTGAAGCCCCTCGCAACCCGCTGTGGTACGAGCCCAAGATCAAGCACTATCTGGCCCACATGAGCTGGTCTGAGGTGCAGGAGTTGTTGAAGGGGAGCGACATGGCAATTATCCCCGTGGGCAGCATTGAGCAGCACGGACCCCAGCTCCCGTTAGGCACCGACATCCTGGATGCGCTGGAGCTTGCTCTGCTGGTAGCTCAGCAGACCGAGGTGGTGGTAGCACCGGCGCTTTGGGTCGGCTATAGCGAGCATCATATGGGCTTCCCCGGCACCCTGACCCTGAGCACCGACACCCTGCAGCAGGTGCTGTTTGAAGTAGCCCAGTCGCTCATCCGTCATGGCTTCAAAAAAATAATGCTCCTCAACCGCCATGGGGGTAATAACACCGCCGTCAACATCGCCATCCAACGCATCAATCACGAGACCGAAGCCACCGCCGCGGAAATAAGCGGTCTGAGGCTTCCCGAGGGAACCGAGCTCCCCGAAGCACCTCAGATAGACTGGCACGCCGGGGTGGGAGAGACCTCCTTCATGCTCTATCTGACACCCAGCCTGGTGGATATGAGCCAGGCACGCCCGCCGGTGCTGACTCTGCCTGCTGATGCTCTTACGCTGTCGCAGATAGCGAAAGATAACCCCAACCTCAATCGGCTCTTCAGCTCCTCGGTCTTCCTCCCCAAGGCTACCGGGAAAAAAGCCTCCTCCCGTGAGATGAGCAAAACCGGGGTGTTCACTACCGGCAACCCGGCAGATGCCACCGCAGAGATGGGAAAGATGGAGGTGGAGGGCTATGTCAAGGCGGCAGTGAAGTTCATTGAGGATTGGAAAAAGGCGGAAAAAGAATAAGGATTGAGCCTCTCTCCGCAGCCGATAGTGTTTATCGGGCGCTGATGGTTATATTTCCGTCTGCCGACGACAGCCTGATGGTGGCTTCACCTTTGCCCAGGCTCCCTCTCATATGACCGTGGGAGATTTTCTCAGCTTTTATGGGGAGGTCGAACTTGAAGCTCCCATCGGTAGTGGCATCAAATGTGGCTGAGCAGTCGCCGGGAATGGTGAGATAGATAGAGCCGTCATCGGTCCTTATGCGATAGGTTCCCCCGGGATAGATGGTGGTCTCCACCCTTACCCTGCCGTCATCGCCTTCTATCTCCAGCTTGGAGGTATCTGCAGCGATGAGTTCTATCCTCCCATCATTGGTGTTCAGGCGTATCTCCCCTTTCACATTGGAGAGCTCAATGTTGCCGTCATCATTTTGGACCGAGACCTCCTCAGCCCGGGTATCGTAAATCTCTATATCGCCGTCATCACCGCTGATGTCCAGGGAGCCTTTGGCTGTCACATCCTTGAGAATTATATCCCCATCGTGGCTCCGAATGCGGATGCGCGGGGAATCAACCCGCTGGAGCCATAACTCGCCATCATCTACTTCGACCTCTACCGCACCTTGCACCCCACTAATGCTTATCGGGTCGTCATCCCCATGAATGTCAAGCTCAACATAAGGAGGAACTTTAAGCTGGTAGTGGTTGTCCCGCCGCACACTGTAAAAACCGAAGGCAGCTACCCTCGGGTGTTTGGCTTTGATGACGATGCGATTCCCACTCTTATACATCTCAACCCCATACTCCCGCTCACCTCTGCGGCTCCTCTTCCACAGGTATTTCTCCCGTACATTATAATCAACCGTAACATCCACTTCGGGCTTATCCCATACCTCAAGCTCCACCCTGCCATCGGCATCGAGGTAGACCTCCGTTCCCTCCGGGGCAGCAAAGCTCTCGTGGTAAAGCTTTTTAAAGGAGCGCTCATCTCCTGAATCACCCAGGGTAGCAGAATCACTGCTAAAGAATAGAGTAAGGAGAAGAAAAAGAAAACTAAGCCCCACCAGACAAATAATAGACCGCCATAAAGTTGACATGATGCCTCCTTTCGTTTCCATCTTCATAGATTTATTCCCTTACATGCCCTTTTATATTTCTTAACGATGGGAACCTCGGAAAAGTTCCCCTCTTTTGCAAGCGGCTATAATAATCACCCAAATACGAGATAATATTTGTATCTCGTCCCCATTTTTCTGCAGGCACATCTTAAGAATTTTAATACAAAATAAATTGTATGTAAAGCCACTAAAAAACAAAAAATGAATATACTTCGAAAAGATAAATATAATAATTCACCTATAATACGCTAAAATTGGGAAGAATTAGCGTGTATGTGATGAGGATATTTGGGGAAATATGGAGGGAGTATTTTGAGAAAGTCTGAGAGTGTCTTTTTAATTATTATTGCTAAATCTTGTTATATTCAATTTTTCTATTTTATCCTGTATTCTGCAATAAGTTCAAGTAGTCCTCTTCTCCCCAGTTTAGTTTGTTTTGGACCAAGGATTGCCATAAGAGTTCCTCTATCAAGCGACACTTGTGTTTCGGGAATAAATGTGACTCTCGTTCGACATGTAATAATGTGTTTTGTCATAGTGCGTCCGTGCTTAGCTTTTCGACCATCCTTAAACCCGCCCTTTTTAAAGAGACGGATTAGTTGCTTGCCAGTAATAGCAGGGATGTCAGCTTGCATTAGCTAAAGCAGGAATGGGCTGAATGCGTACCCGGGTAAGGGCTTTTTCATCAAGCGGCACAGAAATTTGTACTTGTCGAGTTTTAGGCTTACAGGAATAGAATTTTATTTTGTGTTCATTGAAAAATTGTTCTCGCTCATTAACATCTTCGAGAGTGTTTAGATGAAGCAAAATTGCTTCGGTAATTTTCTCATCAGCTTCAACTAAAGAACGCCCGAAAGTTGCCGTGCCAAGTTCAACACATTGTGCTGTCCATCGTCTACCCATCCTCTGGAATACTATAGTTACAATTATATATCCCCTTGATTCCATTGTAACATCCCTCTTTTAGCTTATTCTAAAGGACAAGTTCACTTTGTTCCTTGTTGTAATATAAAACATATCGTCTTAAACGTCAAGCGATTTTATATATGTTATATATATATTTTTATCTTTTTTAGATTTTTGATCTGCGAGCCCATGCCCTCCCTATTGCAAGAGGTAATAATATTTGATTTAGCGCGAGATATTTTTGTGTCTTGCCCCCTGTTTTTACAAGTCATTATAAAATATTTCAAACCCCCTCCGCTGTGGGGCTTATTGGCTAATCTACCACTCTGGCCAGGGTGAGCACCTTGACTTCCTTGACTCCGCCCCGGCGGAGCTCCCTTGAGCACTCGGATACCGTAGCTCCCGTGGTATACACATCGTCCACCAGAAGAACCCTCTTTCCCCGGAGGGCGACAGGTGGTTCGGGCTTCCTCCCTCTTTTCCCTGCCCTGCTAAAACGCCCATGGCGAGCGGAGTGGCGGAGGGCATAATAAGCCGACCGAAGGTGGTGGCGGGCATAGTGCCAGCGACTGCCCAGCCTGAAGGCGCCCCTCACATTTTTTAGCCTCTCCACCCGCGAGAGACCGGTCTGGGGAGGGGTGTTCTTCACCTTCCTTAGCTGGTCGGCAACCACCGGGGCATTCACATAGCGGGCAAAAGACCGGGCAAATGCCTCCGCCTGATTGAACCCCCGCTCCCTTCTCCTCCGGGGATGCAGGGGAACAGGTATGATAGCATCCACCGGAGTTAGCTCTCTGAGGAGGCGTTTATGTCTGGCAGCCAGACCAGCCAGCAAAAACCCTAAATGCCTCTTTTTGCCATACTTAAATTGATGTATAAGAGCCCCCACCTCAGCACCATACTCCGCCAGCGCCCGGGCAGAGCTGAAGGGCGGAGGCTTCCCCATACAGAGCTCACAGAGATGGGAGGGCTCTTCCGCAGAGCCAGCAAGGAACGGTCTTCCGCAGCGAGGGCAATAAGGAGGGTTGATAAATCTGACCCTCTGATAGCAGGCAGGACAGAGAGCGGCTGGGGGAAGAGGAGGCAGGTAGACTCCGCACACATAGCAATAAGAGGGATAAAGCAGAGAAAAAACACCTTTAATAATGGATTGCATCACTCTGCAAGAAGCCTCGGAGTTGAGCCAGGGGGGAAGGTGCCTATATTAAGACCCCTTCTTCGTCTCTTTCTCCGATGGAGGGGTAAAGACGGGAGAGGAGACGAAATCGACCATTTCTTCGGGGGTGAGCTCTCCTCGAAGGTCTACATGTATGGTGCTCCAGCTTCTACAATGAGAGCAGCGGTCTTGCCAGGAGGCATATCTTGCCCCACAGCTGAAGCACTGATAAATGAGCTTCAAGGGGTCGCAGTGCTTAATAATCTTTTTAAATATATCGGCTGCCTTCTTATCCTCATCCCTTTTTTGATAGCACTTAGCAATGAAGTACTCAAGGGTGGGGGAGTAGGATACCGCCTTCTCTAATCCGAGAAACTCATCGAGGGCTTTGTCAATCATCTCCAGCCGGTAATAGAGTCGTCCCAGCATATAGCGGGTGACCAGCTCATCTCTGGCGGTGGATATGGCCCGTCGGTAAGCTTCAATAGCTCTATTGGGGGCATCGTGACTTAAGTAATAGTCCTCTATCTTATTAAGAAATATGAGCTGACCGGTAGTCTGGTATCCCTCCAACCATGCTTTGACCCCCTCCTCTTCATCCCCCCGGGAAATAAAGACCTCCCCCAGCTTTACGTAGGCAGAGGCAAAGCCTTTGTCTGATTTGATCAATTTCTGAAAAATAGACTCCGCCTCCTTCAGCTCCCCCTTATCCATTTGCTGAAGCCCCTGCTGATATCTTAGCCCATGACCGGCATTTCTCTCGGCTTCCTCCTCGTCTTTGGAGACCAGTTTTATTATCTTCTGGTGCCATTGGCTGGCTTCGGTCCAGTTGCTCTGCTCTATAGACAGCTGCCTCAAATTACGGTATATAGAGAGGCTATCTTCGGGGGTGAGAGAAAGGAGGGTTTGATAAAGGGAGGTGGCTTCTTTGAAGTTGCCAGCGGCGGCATAATCCTCAGCTAAGGAGTTGATAACCTCAGGGGAGTCCCCCGCCAGGGTTCTGGCGCGAAGGTGATAACCGATTGCCTCCCTATAGTTCTTTTTGGCTCTTAAGGTCTCTCCGGCGCGCAAGAGAGCCCCCAGGTGCTTGCTGTCTTTTCTCAATACCTGCTGAAAATACTGCCAAGCTTGGTCATGCTGCTCCTTAGCCAGGGCTTCCAGACCACGATAATAAAGCTCCTCTACACCCCTTTCTCTCTGAATGCCTTTCTCTATTTTCCTCTTGGTAAATCTCCAACTGGAGCTTCTTATAAATAGCCAGATAGCTGCAATTAAGAAACCTATGAGGAAGGTAATGAAAATCACAGACCAAACAGGGGCAGTTATATCCTTGGAAAACATGAAGTGCAGGGGCAGGGGAGCCTGGTTCAGGTAAGAAAGATAGATGAACAGGCCGATTAGCCCAAAAATCACTATGAGATAAACAAAGGTCTTAACACTCATCTCCTTCTCCATTCTCTAAACAGAGGGGGCTTTTCTGTCGGATGATTCCCTTTTGGGAGTATATCCACCACTTTTCTCTCCAATTTTAATCTCAGCCGCATCCCCCCATAGCCTCTCGAGGTCGTAAAACCTCCTGGTCTGCGGCAAAAAGATGTTTACGATGAAATGTATATAGTCAATCAATATCCAGTTTCCCTGGCTGTAACCCTCTATGTGGGAGGGGACAATGTGGTCCTTCTTGAGCTCTTCCAGCACCGCATCGGAGATAGCCTGGGCCTGCCTGGTGGAGTTTCCTTCACAGATGATGAAGTAATCGGTGAAGGAGCTAATACCCCTTAAATCGAGCACCACCAGATTGGAACCCTTCTTCTCCCAGATCGCCTTAGCTGCATTTAATATTTCTCTCTTGAACTTGATCTTCTCCCCTGCCTTTCGGGTCAATTATCGATAGAGCCTTTTTTTTATTATATATCTTTCTACCGATTCAGGAACCAAATATTTAATAGTCCGATTCTCTTTCACTCTCTGACGGATTTCAGTAGAGGCTATACCTACCGGAGTGGTTTCTACCAGGAAGATGAAAGTCCTCCACTCCCGAGCTTCTGGGGTGGAGAGCAGGTCAGCTCGAAAGGGGTTTTCTGGGGTGATGGTGACTACCTTATCCACCAGGGAGGGGGGGAGGGTTTCTTTTATCACCGAGAGGTCATATCCCGCTCGGCTGTTAATAATAAAGTGGCAGCTCTCCAGAAGCTTCATGGGTTCTTTCCATGTGTCAATCTCCATGAAGGAATCAATACCGGTAATAAAAAAGAGGCTGCAATTAACCGGCAGGAGTCCCTTGAGCTTGGTTATGGTATCTATGGTGTACGAATTACCTTTAGATAATAGCTCAATGGGAGAGACAGCAAAGTGCTCGTTATCCAGAGTGGCCAGCACCACCATATGGTATCGATGCAAGGAACTGCTCACCTTCCCCTTATCTTTGTGAGGAGGAAGATAGGCTGGTATGAAGAGGAGCTTTTCCAGCCCAAAAATCTCCCTTACCTCCTCTGCAGTTATAAGATGCCCATAATGTATGGGGTCAAAGGTTCCCCCCATTAAACCGACCAAACGGCTTGTAACTTCTCCCCTCTGTTCAGACATTGTTATCTCTAAATAACAAAGCCACCTCTTCTTTAAGAGGGCTCCGAATATTTTGCCAACCGCTCGATGAGCTGCGGATGTACTTCTCCACTGATAGCTGATACCATGATAAAATCAAGCCCCTCGCCTTTCAGATAGCGATTAAAGCTCTGCAGATGTCTCCTGTTGGAGATGAGGTCCAACTTGTTCCCCACTACGAGACACTTCTTCTCCAATAAAGTGGGGTTGAAGCTTCTCAGCTCTCCCTTTAAGGTCTCCAGGTCCTCTCTTAACCGATTCCGGGAAAGGTCGAGGAGGAAAACGATAATTTTAGTGCGCTCCAGATGGCGTAAGAACCTATCCCCCAATCCAGCCCCTTCATGAGAGCCTTTGATTAATGCGGGAAAATCAGCAACGACCAATTGGCGAAAATCGGGCAGCTCCACCACCCCGAGAGTGGGTTGGCGGGTGGTGAAAGGATAATCGGCTATTCGGGGTCTGGCAGAGGTGAGCTTTGATATTAGAGTGCTTTTGCCTGCATTGGGTAGCCCAATTATTCCTACATCTATAATCAGCCTCAACTCCAAAATGAGCCATTTCTCTTCCCCCAGCTTCCCCTTCTCAGCATAACGAGGAGCCTGACGGGTGGAGGTGGCAAATTTTGCATTCCCCCTTCCCACGTACCCTCCTCTGGCTACCAGAATCTTATCCCCAGCTCTCTGGAAATCGTGTATAATTTCCCCGCTGGGTTCGTCAATAACCAGGGTGCCCACCGGAACCTTAACTATCAAATCCTCCCCCTTCTTACCCTGCTTATTATTTTTTTGTCCCGCTCCCCCTTTCTTGGCTAAAAGGTGGGGAGTATAAAGGAGATGGTTCAGATTGTAAAAATCGGAGGAACTTTCAAAAAAAACACTTCCCCCCTCTCCGCCATCTCCACCATCGGGTCCCCCACGGGGGATGTGCTTTACCCGCCGGAAACTCAAACAACCATCTCCTCCCTGCCCGGCTTTAACTGAGACCTTCAGCCGATCAACAAACATCAACTCCAGTGCCTCGCCCTCGTCCTGCTCACTATATGCGGGATGAAGGTAATCTCCGGCAAGTCTTATACCGGCACTACATGTACAAACTTTTTCCCCTTGCCCTTGGTCTCGAACTGAACCACTCCATCGGTCAGCGCGAAGATAGTATAGTCTTTACCCAGTGAGGTGTTAATTCCTGGTCTGAATTTGGTCCCCCGTTGGCGGATAATAATTGAGCCTCCGGTCACTGTCTGACCACCAAAGCACTTTACTCCAAGGCGCTTGGAGGCGCTATCTCGACCGTTTCGGCTGCTCCCCTGTCCTTTTTTGTGTGCCATAGACCTTCCTTTCCTTCGATAATTAGCTTATAAGTCCTTATTAAAAGGGGAGCCCCCCCTATCAGAAGAAGGCTATGCCACAATCTGTTCGATACGCACAAAGCTGTGCCACTGCCGATGTCCTCTCTTCCGACGATACCCCTTGCGGCGCTTTTTTTTGAAGACAATGACTTTCTTGTCCTTCTCCTCACGGATGATAGAACCGATAACCTTGGCGTTTTTTACCAGCGGGTTCCCCACCTTCACCTTTTTATCATCGGTGCAAACCATAAAGACATCGGTGAGCTCAACCTTTTCTCCCACCCCCTGAGGCAGCTTCTCTAACTTGATCACATCACCAACAGAGATTTTGTGCTGCTTACCACCCGAGCTTACAACCGCATACACCCCTTATAACCTCCTTATTAAAAGATGAACCTTATAACATAAAGCTGAGAATTTGTCAATCTATACCTTTAATCATCATAAAGAAAATTAAGCCCCCTTCCCTCCTTTTTCCTATTATCTTTAATTTCTATTATTATTATAGAATAAATTGTTCAGAAAAGCAAGGGATTCCTCTGCTAAGGAGAAAATATTGTACCAGGGTTGAATCTTTTTGATTTTTCAAAATTTCTGTGATATATTTAATATCATAAATGGGGAAACTTATGACTTTACCAGTAGAGAGAGAACCCACCCCAGAGGAGCTTATCGAACTGGGGAACAGGTATGACCTTGAAGGGAGATGGGATGAGGCAATAGAAGTCTATTCTCAAGCGATAAAGCTGGCCCGCCTCAAGGGGGGAAGTCATACAGTAGCCGAAGCTTTGCGGTTGATGGGGAATATGCAATTCAAGAAAAACGAGTGGGCCAATGCTCTAAAAAGTTTCCAGAAGAGCCTGGAGTACTTTCAAAGCCTCAAAGAATCCCGTGGCACCGCCTATTCAATGAACAGCATTGGCAACATATATCTGGAGAAAGGAGAGTGGGAACTGGCAAAAAATCACTACCTCAAATCGTTGGAGCTTGCCCGAAAGATTCACGACTTCAAGATGAAGGGGATGATTTACAATAATCTGGGCGTAATAGCAATGTTCCAGGGCTTAATACAGCAAGCCATCACTCGCTACCAGCGGAGCTTATTCTACTATGAGAAAGCGGGGTATAAGAAAGGTGTGGGGGAAACCTATCTTAATATCGGTATCTGCCATGCCGACCTGGGGGCCTTTGAGAAATCGGACCAATTCCACCGCAAAACCCTTGAGATCGCTAAGGAGATAGGTGATGTCTATCTGCAATCTAAAATCTACCTCCATTGGACGGAAGTGGCTCTGGAGATGGCTAACCTCGATTTCGCCCGGGAGCTATGCGACCAGGCTTTCGAGCTCTCCAGCCAGTTGATGGACCAGCTGGATGTCGCCCAGGCTTTTCAACACTACGGTAAGATATACCGCCTGATGAAAAAGTTCGCTTTATCAAAAAAGCACTTTGAGGAGAGCATCAAAATCTGTCAGCAATACGATGGGCTGCAGGTGTTGGCTGAAGACTATCGAGAGCTTGCCCTTTTATACAGGGACCAGGAGAACAACCAGAATGCCCTGGAATTGCTGGGACAATCGTTTGAGCTTTTCCACCAACTGAAGGCGAGAAAAGATGTCCGAGATGTCAACCAAAAGATAGAGGAGCTGGAGATGATATACGTCAACACCTCCAAGTCGATGGGTGCAGCGGTAGAAATAAAGGACACTTATACCTTCGGGCATTCCAAAAGGGTTGCTTATTACTCCCTGCAGCTGAGCCGGAGGCTGAAGCTCAGCCTGGCACAGATAAAGGCTATCCTCACTGCTGCTTTCCTTCACGACCTGGGGAAGGTAAAGATCAAACGGAAGATCCTGCTGAAGAATGGTCGCCTCACACCCCTCGAATACGAGGCTATCAAACTCCACTCTGCTTTGGGAGTGAGGATGATAGATTCCCTCAACTTCCCCTGGGATATAAAACCCCTCATGCTCCATCATCATGAAAAATACGATGGCACCGGCTATCCCAACGGGCTAAAAGGTAACGAAATACCTCTGGGAGCCCGTATCATCGGTATCGCAGACTTCTTCGATGCCCTGACCACCGCTCGTCCCTACCGCCCTGCCTGGAGCGTTCCCGCCACTCTTGAGGAGATGAATGAGCAAATGAATGGTGCCTTCGACCCACAGCTAATACCTGAGTTTGTAAAGCTGGTGAAAGAAATTATCCCCCATCAAAATGTTCAGGCCTTGAACTTTGAAACCGACTTTTCTGACCTCTGGAGTACCACCTCCTCGGTCGTCGATTAGCTCCATTATCGAAAAATACGGCTTGCAAAATCGACCTTTTGCCCAACCAGAGCCGCTATACCCACTGGAAGCAAGGGAACATCCTTTCTTGATTGCTCACCCCACCTGTGAATATGAGCATCTGCAGATAGAATCTGTTGATTTATCTTGCTATTCATGCTATAATCAAAAATCATTATTTTGGACTGCAAGGAGAAAGAGATGAAGAAAGGGATTCATCCCCCTTACTATGAGGTTACCGTCACCTGCGCCTGTGGGGAGACATTCAAAACCCACTCCACTAAAAAGGAGCTTAAGCTGGAGATATGCTCCAAGTGCCACCCTTTTTTCACCGGGAAACAGAAGCTGGTCGACTCCAGCGGCAGGGTGGAACGCTTTAAGAAAAAATATGCCCCTAAAACCGGGAAAGATAAAAAATAAGCTCCCTAATCACTCCCGGCAAAGAGGCTTTCCTTAATAGTGCCTTCGGTTGACCGGCTGAAGGCAGAGCACATTGCCCCCAGGTCAGAGGTTTTTCAGATAAAAAAGGGGGCGACAATAGATAATGTTTGACAAGCTTGACTCCATTGAGAAGAGATTTAAAGAGCTAGACAGCCTTCTGGTTCAGCCTGAGGTGATCTCTAATCCCCAAAAATACAAGGAGACATCCAGGCTTCATGCCGAACTCTCCCCCATTGTGGAGAAATACAGCACCTATAAGAAGGTGTTAGGTAGCATCGAGGAGAGCAAAAAGATATTGGCAGAAGCTAAAGAGGATGAAGAGCTACAACAACTGGTGGAGGAGGAGCTTGGGGAGTTGGAGGAGACAAAAGCGAATCTGATCGACGAGCTCAAACTCCTGCTAATCCCCAAGGACCCCAATGATAAGAAAAATGTCATTATAGAGATCAGAGCGGGAACCGGAGGTGAGGAAGCATCCCTCTTCGCCCAGCAGATCTTCCGCATGTACAGCCGCTATGCCGAAAATCACGGGTGGAAAGTAGAAGTGACCGGCCTCCATCCCACCGGTGTAGGAGGGCTAAAGGAGGTCACAGCTATAATCGAAGGGGAAGCGGCATACAGCCGCCTCAAATACGAAAGCGGGGTGCACCGGGTGCAACGGGTTCCCGTCACCGAGGCAAGCGGGAGGATTCACACCTCGGCGGTTACTGTAGCCGTCCTCCCCGAAGCAGAAGATGTCGATATTAAGCTCGACGAGAAGCAACTGCGGATAGACCGTTTTTGCTCCTCGGGTCCCGGAGGGCAGAGTGTAAACACCACTTATTCAGCCGTGCGTATCACCCACCTCCCCACCGGAATGGTGGTCACCTGTCAGGATGAGAGGTCCCAGCACAAAAACAAAGCCCGTGCCCTGCGGGTGATTCGCTCACGGTTATACGACCTCGCCCTCCAGAAACAGAGAGAGACCATTGCTAAAGAGCGAAGAAATCAGGTGGGCACCGGTGACCGCAGCGAAAAAATCCGCACTTACAATTTCCCCCAGGCGAGAGTCAGCGACCATCGCATAGGTCTGACCCTCCATCGTCTGGAGGAGATTCTCAACGGAGGCCTCGACCCACTCATCGAAGCCCTGATTACCCACTTCCAGACAGAGAAGCTAAAAAAAGAGGTAGAGGCTTAACCCTTGGCTTTTTTATGCCTTATGTTTCCATCCACTTCACTCAGGAAAATACTATTGAACCCACAGCAAAACCTCAGCCCCAGCCCCCGTACAATCGGTCAGCTCATCTGCGAGGGAGAGGCTTTCCTCTCCCAAAAGGGCATCCATCCTGGCAGGATGACTGCAGAGCTCCTCCTCGCTCTCGTATTAAAATGCAACCGGACAACTCTATATCAGCAAATAAACGAGGAGGTAGCCGAAGATTCACTCAAGGAGTTTTATAGGTTGCTGGAGATGCGAGGAACCCATTATCCCCTTCAATACCTCACCGGGCATCAAGAGTTCTGGTCGCTGGACCTCCTGGTAAGCCCCGAGGTCTTTATCCCCCGACCCGATACCGAGGTACTGGTGGAAGCGGTCATCCAGCATAACACCGCTCCCAACCCCATCATAGTGGACCTGGGCACCGGCTGTGGAAACATCGCCATCGCTCTGGCTTCTGAGATACCCCACTGCCAGATATACGCAATAGATATATCCCCCCATGCCTTGAAAGTGGCCAGGAGAAACGCCCAAAGACATCAGGTGACCGACCGAATTGTATTTCTTGAGGGGGACCTGCTTGCTCCGTTAGAACCCTTAGGGCTGCATCACAAGATAGACTGGGTGGTCTCTAACCCTCCTTACATAACCGAGAGCCAATTGTACAACCTCCAGCCGGAGGTTAAAAGATACGAGCCTCTCCTCTCCTACCGGGCGCCAGAAGGGGGGCTTCAAATATATGAGAGGATAATCAGACAATCGGAGGGCTACCTGCGGGAGGGGGGGTATCTGGCAGTGGAGGTTGGAGCTGGACAACATCAGAAGATAGAAGCCCTTTTTGCGCAGCGAAATCACTGGGAAGTCATTGATATAAGGGTTGACCTGGGGAGTATCTCCCGGGCAGTGGTAGCCCGCTTAGGTCCAACCTCTAAAGGATAGATTTCAAATAGTAGCTCCGGTGTTTCCATAATGAAGAAGGTAAAAATCGTCGGAGGAACCCCCTTAGAGGGGACGGTGGAGATTGCCGGAGCCAAGAACGTCACCCTCCCCTGCCTGGCTGCCTCTCTGCTTACTGATGAGCCTATCACCCTTCATAACATACCCCAGGTCGCCGACGTCCCTACCATGCTCAAGCTCCTGAGCCACTTAGGGGCAACTGCCACATTCACCTCGCCTCGCACTCTTCAAATATCCCTCCCCAAGATTAAATCCTACATCGCCCCCTATGAGATGGTGAAGACCATGAGGGCTTCGATTCTGGTTCTGGGACCCTTGCTGAGCCGCCATGGCTATGCTCTGGTATCCCTCCCCGGGGGTTGCGCCATTGGAGCACGCCCTATTAACCTCCATCTCGAGGGTCTCAGAAAGCTGGGAGCTCGAATCGAGCTCAAGCACGGCTATGTGGAAGCCTCCTGCCAGAGACTGAAGGGAGCGGAGATTTATATGGATACCGTTACCGTGACCGGCACCGAGAACCTGCTCATGGCTTCGGTGCGGGCTGAGGGGGAGACGGTGCTAAAGAACTGTGCCCTGGAGCCCGAGGTCACCGACCTGGCTAATCTGCTGGTGGAGATGGGGGCGCAGATCGAGGGAATAGGAACCAGCATCCTCAAGATCAGGGGGGTGGATAGGCTTCATAGCGCCGCCCATACCATCATCCCCGACCGGATAGAGGCGGGCACTTACCTCATTGCGGGTGCTATCTCAGGGGGGGAGCTTCAGGTAAAGGGATGCAACCCACAGCACCTGGTCGCCTTAGCCGATAAGCTCATTCAAACTGGGGTGAAACTCAGGGTAGAGGGGGAATCCATCTGGGTCAGAGGCGGGAATAAATTAAGCCCTGTGGATGTAAAAACCTCACCCTACCCGGGCTTCCCTACCGATATGCAAGCCCAGTTTATGACCCTGATGACCCAGGCTGAGGGAGTGAGCATCATTACGGAGACCATCTTTGAAAACAGGTTCCTCCATGTAGCCGAGCTGGATCGGATGGGCGCCCGCATCAAGATCGACAACCACAGCGCTGTAATCGTAGGGCCTACCAGACTGAGCGGTGCACGGGTGATGGCCACCGACCTCAGAGCCAGTGCCTCTCTTATCATCGGGGGGCTGGTGGCCTCGGGGGAGACGGTGGTGGAGAGGGTTTACCATCTCGACCGCGGCTATGAGAGGATTGAAGAGAAGCTTAAAAAAGTGGGTGCTCAAATCGAACGGATAGACGATGATTGAATGCCCTTTTTGCCAGATAATAGCCAAACAGCGAAAAGCCTCCATCATCTACGAAGACCCCAGAGTGGTAGCCCTCCGGGACATAAATCCCCAGGCTCCCATCCATATATTAATCGTCCCCACCAAGCACATCAGCAGCCTCAATGAGATAGATAGCGAGGACCACGAGCTGCTCGGCTATCTGCTGGATGTCGCCCGCTCTATCGCTGAAAAAGAAGGGATTGGGGAAGAGGGCTATCGGCTGGTGTTAAACTGCCAGGAGAAGGCGGGGCAGTCCATCTTCTACCTCCACTTCCATCTGCTGGGAGGAAGAAGCATGGGGTGGCCCCCGGGATAGGTATCCCACCACTGCGTATAAGCTATCCTGACCTCCCTGGAAGCTCATACCGCTGCTTAGCACGAGCACTCTTCCCCATAAAGAGCCATCAATAGCCTGCCTGTTTTTCCCATCATTGGAGCAAAGTTGGAAACATTGAAGAAAATTATCTCTCTGAGTCTAGTGTTAACCTCACTAATTATAAAAATCAATCTTAATTGCATTTTTCTCTTGAAAAAAGAAAAAGTTGTTGTTAAGCTAAAAATGCTCATAGCGCTAAGGAGGCGGTCAAAAGGAGAAATTGGCTGTAATGGAGCCTTAGTGTCTATGAAGTCTTTAATAGCCATATTAAGTATAAGTATTGTTCTCCTATGCTATGGGGTTGACCTTTCTGCTCAAGAGGAGAAGAACTATAAGAGGCTGGAGATAAGCGGTTATTTCGGGACTGGAGGTAAAGCCAGAGACGGGCAACTTATACCATTTTATTTTACTTCGCATTGCATCGCTTTGGGTCTTGAGTACTATCTTAATCCTCGCATTAGCGTAGAGGGGCAGATTACCTATCTACCAAACATAGCATATGCTAATTTTCCACCAAAGTGGAGACCCGGGGGCGAGCATGCTATAACCTCCGTTATCGTTAGGGAAGATGAAAAGCATCGCCTGCTGTTGGATATAAACTTACTTTTCTATTTTGACTTCATCAAGATTAAAATACCTGCTATTAGCTTATATTTAAGCGCGGGAACGGGTTATCAGTATGACCGTGTGCAATTCAATGTTGTAACCCGTTCTACTCTGGAACAGTATAAATTTGAATATGGAGAGTTTTGTTTTCTATGGATTAGTATTGGTGCTGGTTTTAAGGTGAATATCACAAATGGACTGTCAGCAAGGCTGTTATATAAAATCCACCGCTTTGGAGGAGAAGAAACGCAAACCAATAGGCTTGCATTAGGATTAAGCTGTCGGTTCTAAACAAAAACCGATATATTCTGACAATTTTCAGCGAAATTTGCCTTTGCAAAAATAAGGCTTGCCATTATCCAGGCAAAAATAATATATGACATGCACGAGGTAGAGGACTCAAAAACATACCAGACCTTTTAAAGAATATAAAAGGGGGCAAAATATGAGAAAGTATATGCTACTAGCCACATTCCTCTTCCTGATTATGCTGGCATCCAGTCTTTATGGGGAGAACAATGACCAGCCTGAATGGAACGCCACCCTGTTTGGGTCTTATTTTAAAGCTGGAGGGAGCGCTTTCGGAATCGGAGGTGCAGTAAGCTGCCGCTTCACCCCCAGGTTAGAGATAGAAGGCGAGGTGTATACCATTTTTTTGGACCATATATATTACGGCCTTAGCGAAGGATTGATTTGCAATTTCGACACCGAACATAATAAGACTGTCCCTTATGTCCTGGTCGGTATCTCTCAACTCAAAGATGAAGAGGCATTAATTTTTAATGTTATGTTTGGCGGGGGCGTAAAAAGCGATTTAACAAAGAGCCTAAAAATGAAATTTGACCTCCGCCTCCACCTTTGTGCTGATGGCATCTGGTGGAAGTTCTCCACTGGATTGATGTGGAGCTTCGAATAATGGATAGTCATTAACAAGCCGCACATTATCCCCTCATTCACCAAATTATCACTTGTAGCGAGAGCACAGACTTATAATGGCGGCCTGGTGCGGAAGTGTCCCGCCTCCTGTTCGTAGGCGTGGGCTAAGCGGAATATCCTTCCCTCCTCAAAGGGCGGAGCGATAATCTGCAGGCCAATGGGGAGATGCGACTCGGTGAACCCACAAGGCAGCGAGAGCGCGGGCAGACCCGCCAGGTTGACGGTCACCGTGTAGATGTCCGATAGATACATCTCCAGCGGGTCGTCTATCTTTTCCCCCAGGCGGAAGGGTGGGGTGGGCATGGTGGGGGTGCAGATGAGCTCCACATCCTTAAAGGCGGCATCAAAATCCCTTTTCAGCAAGGTGCGCACCTTGAGCGCTTTCAGATAGTAGGCATCGTAATATCCCGCGCTCAGGGCATAGGTACCCAGCATTATCCTCCGCTTGACCTCCGCTCCGAACCCCTGGCTGCGGCTGTTGACATACATCTCCTTCAGGGATTCGTATTGCTGGGCTCGGTAGCCGTATCGCACCCCGTCGTAGCGGGCTAAGTTGGAGCTGGCTTCCGCCGTAGCCACCAGGTAGTAGGTGCCGATGGCTAACTCGGTGTGCGGCAGGGAGACCTCCACCACCTCCGCTCCCAGCTTCTCCATGGTGCTCAGGGCATCCTGCAGGCGCTCCTTGACCTCGGGATGGAGACCCTCGGCAAAATATTCCCGGGGTATCCCTACTTTAGGCTTGCCCAGGGACTTCTCCAGCTCTGCGAGGTAGTCGGGCACCGGCTGGTCAACCGAGGTGGAGTCGCAGGCATCCTTCCCGGAGATGACCCTCAGCAGCACGGCGGCATCGTGCACGGTTTTGGTGATGGTGCCAATCTGGTCCAGCGAGGAGGCGAAAGCCACCAGCCCGTAGCGGGAGACCCGCCCATAGGTGGGCTTCAATCCCACCACCCCGCAGCAGGCTGCCGGCTGCCTGATGGAGCCCCCGGTATCCGAGCCCAGAGCGGCAACCGCCTCGTCCGCCGCCACCGCCGACGCCGACCCGCCGCTGGACCCACCCGGTATGTGCTCCAGACTCCACGGGTTATGGGTCAGCTTGAAGGCTGAATTCTCGGTGGAAGAGCCCATGGCGAACTCATCCAGATTGGTCTTGCCCAGCAGCACCATCCCCTCGGCTTTGAGCCGCTCTATCACCGTGGCGTCGTATGGTGGGACGAAGTTAGCTAAGATGCGGGAGGAACAGGTGGTCGGCACCCCGCTGGTGCAGATGTTGTCCTTTATGGCCATGGGGATGCCGGTGAGATACCCCACCTCGCCGCCCTGGCTTATCTGCTGGTCTATCTGCCGGGCATGCTCCAGGGCTTGCTCCAGCAGGAGGGTGTTGTAAGCCCCAACCTTATCCTCAACCGACTGGATGCGCTCCGCCACCGCCCGGCACACCTCGTAGCAGCTCACCTCCCCGCTCTTGATCAGCTCATGCAAGCCCTTGATATCTAATGTATATAACTCCATCTGCGGTTACCTCTCTACAAAGCTCAGGTCTCCAGAAACTTGGGCACCTTGACGAAACCCTCCCCCTTGTCCGGGGCGTTTTTGATGGACTCCTCCCGCGGGAGCGAGGGTCGGACCCGGTCCTCCCGAAACACATTGCTCACCGGGATGATGTGCGAGGTGGGCTCCACCCCTTCGGTATCCAGCTGCTGCAGCTGGCCCATATAATCAATTATCTGGCTGAGCTGATGGGTGAACCGCTCCTTCTCCTCCGGGCTGAATTCCAGATTCGCCAAACGGGCAATATACTCCACCTCTTTAATGGTTATCGCCATCCGCTACCAACCTCCTCCCTGATTCATCAAAACCAGCTCAAAAAATAAAGCCCAACGAAATAAACCACCTCCATCCATTAGACCTTTAGTATACCACAGCCGAACAGACTTTTTAGCCGGAATCTCAATTTTTTGAAGGGATGGTCTTTTCTAATCAAATGATTGACAATTGAGCTAATTTTATATATTATAAGATTAACAATGGTGATAAAAATACTAAATTAATATCCAGAAACATAATTGTTAAGTTTTAATAAAGCTGGGATATAACGCACAAATTAAAAAAGGAAATTTGTATATAGCTAAGCTATAAGAAACGACGGAACAATATAGAATTAATTCTTCTGCTTATGAAAAGAAAAAATGAAAAGAAAAGGGAAGAGTTAGCAGCTCAAGAGTCACTTTTGAGAATTGTTGATAAACTTATCATTCTCGTTGGTGAGTTAATTAGAACAACAAAGACCGAAGAAGACCTGCGTATTGGCTTTGAAAAAATATTAGATCCGTTATTAAAAAGTATAGATATTGAATCGAAGCCAAGATACGAACGTCTGGGTGCTGAAGCAAAAACAATTTATCGAGGCCGACCAGACGCAGTGCATGGGCAAGTTATTATCGAATATGAAACACCTAATGCCTTTTCTTCGGAACGCAATGTGCTACACGCCTATAATCAATTGGTTGACTATATGACAGCAGAAGCTCAAAGTCACAAAATTAACCCCCTTGGCTTAATAAATCGGCTTGTAGGTGTAGGTTTTGATGGTCGTTCAATCTTTTTTGTTCAATATCAGGCTAAGAAAATTGGAAAGAAAGCGACGATAGACAAGGCATCATTTATTCGCCAAGGTCCCTATCCTTTTGATCCAGAAAGTGCTCGCACTTTTCTCACATATCTCCGTGCCCTTTTCCGTTTACCACTTACGGCAGAGAATCTCACAGATAAGTTTGGACCAAAGAGCAGAATCGCTCCAATAGCCGTGTCAGCATTCGCAGATGCCTTGGAACATTGGGGCAAACAAAGAGTACGTGTCTTCTTCAATGAATGGAAGCGACTGTTTGGTGTAGTTTATGGCGAGCAGTTTAGCGCTCAACAAGAAGAAGAGGCAAAAACACTCTCTAGTTTTTATGGTGTTGCTAAAGAGACAGATTTTCAAGAATTGCTTTTTTCTGTCCATACTTATTTTGCATTTCTTATGAAGCTTATCGCTGCCGAAATTATCAGTCTCAAAGAAAGTTCTTTTACTTCATCATTTTCCTACCAGTTAACACATACTTCAAAAGATGATCTACAAGCACAACTAACGGTTATTGAATCCGGCGGAATTTACGCCAAACGAGGTATCACTAATTTTCTAGAAG
>NJBL01000041.1 GCA_005223145.1 bacterium (candidate division B38) B3_B38
CCGCTCCCGCTGCACCGCGCGCAAAGGCGGCGTCCGCAGAAAAAAAGGCATCGGCAAGCTCCTTGTCGAAAGGGGAAGTCCTGAAGAAGTTCAAGGAAGTGACGGACGGCGCCGATCACTTTCAGATGTTGGGGATTTCGCAAAAAGCGTCGGCGGTCGAGGTCAAGAAGGCGTATTTTGAGGTCGCCAAGCTCTATCACCCGGACCGGCTGGCGACCCACAACCTCACCGAACTTCGTGCGCAGGTGGAGCGTATCTTCGCGAGCATGAGCGCCGCTTTTGCGGTGCTCAACGACGACAAGAAGCGCAAGGACTACCTGGACGTACTCGCCGAGGGCGGCGAAGAAGGGCGGTCCTGCGGGGATGAGTACTTTTGTATCCTCCCTTTCTATGCGGAAGCCAGCTTTATTAAGTAGTTGAATCACCTTTCTTTTGGGTAAAAACTTATGGGGACCTTCGCTGTGGTGTATCTCCAGGATGGCTGTCAGCCAATGGGCAGGTTCCCAGAGTGGGTTGGGGGTGGTTAGGAGAAGTTCCCCATTAGGCTTCAGGACTCGATAGAACTCTTGAAGAAACCTTCCAGGCTGAGGCATGTGTTCCAGCGTTTCGAAGCACAAGATAGCATCAAACTCGTTGTCGGGCAAGGGGAGGGGATAGGAGCTGAACTTCACCAGGGAGAAATCTACTTTCATTCGTTCCAGCCTATGGCGGCAAGCTTCCAGCATTCTTTCAGATACATCAGCACACACAGCGGCTCTGACTTTGCCGCGTTGGGAAAAAAAGTGTGTTCCATTCCCGGTGCGGGAGCAAATGTCCAAGATGTAGCTCTGTTCGGCGATGGAGCAGAGGCGGTATCCATCGGTAAATCTCCGGAAATAAGAATAGACCTTGCGGTTAACATCGTCGTAGTCAGAGACACTATCCCAGAATCTTCCCACTTCTTCAAGAGTCCATTCTGCCGGGTTGTAATACTTAATTTCCAGCTTTAACCTTTGCAGAGCACCTTTAATCCTAATTTTCCTTGCCTCTTTACTTCAAGACTTTGTTCCGGGCATCACGAGGATGCTTCATTATTCCTTTAAACAGAGTTATAGCCCACCTCAGGCGGGATAAGGAGAAGAGGCTTATCACCCACTTAAAAATTTTGCTACCCCCGATAAGGAGAACCATATAATATAGAACATGGTAGGGATATTCCGCCAAAGGGATTTTCGGCTTACGAATGCCCACAAGTCGAGGGGAATAAGGATGGAGAGTCATACGGACAAAAACCCCCCTTTTTTTGTATTTCAGCATAGAGGGAAAAGATTCTTTCACCTTCTCTTTGCTCACCTCTCTGGCGACAATCCATTTACCTTCAATAGCCCTTAGTATGAGAGAGTCGCCTTTGGGAGTTCTTGCTATTATGCTGGACCATCCTGTATTCTCTTCGGGTTTGTCGGTGTAAAGTTCAGGAAGCCAACAATCGCCAAAAGAGAGATCGGCATATTGGGCGAAAAAGTCCCCGCAATAACGACAGCGGTGAGGGAGGAAAACTGCGTTCAGATAGTGATAGTGAAAATCATCAATACTCTTTTTACCTCCATCCTTGAGGTAAAAAGTCATCCCTCCAGGCCATAGCCCATTTCTGTATCTGAGTTCTTTGATATCTTCCTTTTGAATACCGAACTTCTTGCGGACGAACTCGGTAGCCTCATAGACCATATTATAACCGCAAAAGACTCCGAATATATAGGCGATTTTTTCCTTCAGTCGGGGTCGGTAAGGCTCCATTTTCTTGAGCCCGTTAATCTGGCAGGGGAGGGCTACCAGGGCGAACCTTCCCTGTTCACGCTGTATTTGCCTCAAGATAGCGAGGTGGGAAAAGATGGCGTATTTTGATTGTGAGGCAGCGATAATCTCCTGACGGCTCTTGTAGAGTTTTGTTTCCGGAAGCCAGGGGACCTCCTTTTTGAAGCCGACAACTATTGCACCATCTATTTCACCTTTTTCCAGCAGGTACAAAAGCAATGTAGTAATTACACCTCCAGATGAGCCCCGACGCCTTATATCTTCCCATTTTGAATATCCAATATAATTGGTCAGAAAGCTTCCCATCTCGCTGTCGTGCTGGTATCCATTCTTTCCTGGGGGGAACATCCTTTTGTTAAGTTGATGGTAATCGACCTCCCTACCAGGGCAGACCTTGAAGCAGAGGTTGCAACAGAGACATCGCTCCTTATGCCATATTATTTTCTCATGACCCGGAGTAGCGGGCAGAAGGCATTGAGTGGGACACACAACCACGCATGCCCCACAATAATGGCAGCTGTATTTAGCCTTTATATCAGAGAAGTCTTTAAATCCCCTCTTTTTGTTTAGTGAATATCGCTCTTTGTAATTCAACTCCGAGTTCTTATGTTTTCATTCTTTGGTTTTGACCACTACATCGGACAGCATGCCGATAGCCAGCAGTATGATTCCGGTTAAGAAAAGGAGCAGAACGGTGGTGTCTCTTAATTTTTCCTTGAAGAACAGGGTGTAAAAGAAGACCACTGCGCTGGCAAAAAACATAATAGCACTCACAGGGAGAAATATTTTCAAAGGGTCAAAGTATAATATCGTCCGGGCAATTAGTTGGACGAAATTTATGGTATCCCTGATAGGTCTTATCTTGGATTTCCCCTTCCGCTTATAGTAGTTGGTGGTGATGTATTTGATTTTATAGTTATTGGTTAACATAGCTAAGGTGATAGTAGCGGTGAAGGAAAACCCATCGGGAAGAATTTTAACAAATTTATTGACAATATTCTTCTTCAACAATCTGAATCCTGAATTCAGGTCTGGAATATGCTCGCCGGTCAGGTAATTAGCCAATTTTGTGATAGCCCATTTTGCTGGTCTTCTAATAAAAGGGATACTGACATGGTGACCAGTGCGAGCGGCGACCACCATATCGGTCTCCACAGCTTCTTCCAGGAGCATTTTTATGTCTTGATAATGGTAGGTGCCATCGGCATCGATGGTCACCACATAATCGTATTGGGCACTCTTTATCCCCGTTTTAAGGGAAGCACCGTAGCCGCGATTCCGCCCATGCTCTATCAGCTCAACCCGAAGCCCGCTCTCCCTTATTATTTCTGCTGTTCTATCTTTTGAGCCGTCGTTAACTACGATGACCTCATGATGTATATCGTTCTTCTCCAGAAACTGGCTCAGTCCCTGAAGGAGCTCCAGAATGCTCTCCTCCTCATTATATACTGGAATGACGATGCTTACTCCTTCCATGGAAACCATCTCTTTCCTAATTTGAAGCTTCTCCTTTCTTGTTAGCGCATGCTTTCAGCAATGAGTTTACTACAAAGTCATAGTTGGGGCTCAGGTCAATATAGTCTACCCAGGTGGCCAATGGGGAGAGCACTTCCACACGAAACTCCACTGTCGTCTCTCTATAGAGAGAGAAGGGAAGCTCATACTCCTGAAAGCCTTCGGATGCTAAAGGTAGCTCCCTTGCTTTTATCAGCTTACTGTTCAGCCGATACTGTCTTGGCTGCTTGATGGCGTTGACATCTATCAGAATCTCCCCCTTTTCCTCCTTCCCTTTGACTATCTTTATTCTGAATTTAGCCACATACTCTCCTCGGGGGAGCTTTATAAAGGGACCATATACCAGGTGTCCTAATTGGTGAGCTCCAGGCTTATAATTAGCTACCTTCCCCCCGGAACTCTCTTCCACCTGCAGGACATTGCCGGTATTATGGAGCAGGGCTTCCGCTTCGAAGCGGAAAGTTGGGCGCGTGGCCTCAGTGTCTATCCGATAGACCCCCTGGAAGGAATCAGTTTGCTGAGCTATGGATTGTTCCAGCCGCTTATAAAATGAGGACAACATTACCCCAAGACGCTCCAGATACTCCTCTGCCCGGAGGGGATTGCCCGAGTTCAGCAAGCTCTTAGCTAAGTTAAGCACAAGAAATGGGTCTTGAGGATGAAGCCTGAGTTCTTTTCTCCAATAGAGCAGCGCCCTTTCCCACTGCTGGGATTCAGCGTAATATTGTGCCAGTTCGGTTTCATCGATGGAGAAGGAGATGTGGCATCCGTAGAATCTGTTGTCATCCTTCTCCCCTCCAAATCGAGGAATATAGCCTGACAAAGAGCCTATTTTCACTCTATAATATAGCGCATCCCTGAAGACGAAGGGTAAGGGATTGTCTAGGACTAACTTTTTAGTCTCCGAGGACTTAAGGGAGAGCTTTACCCTCTGTCCTCCGAAAAAGAGCTCAACCTCGTTTTCTGCCCTCCCGTTGGATAGCTTCACTAATAGAGAGCTTATTTTATCCCTGGTTTTACAAATCGCCTCCGCTCTGGCTCTCCCCTTGACCCAGAAGCCGCTCCCTTCAACCCAGGAGTTGTAGTCTACAAAATACATAAGATATCCGGGAAAGCGAATCCCAAACCTCGAGGGATCGACATTAGTAGGAAGAGATTCTGTGAGGGTGAGCTCCAGAGGGAGGGCTGTGTAAGGAAACTTGGTGGCATGGATGCCGGGGCGGAATGAGGCAATCAAAGGATTGACCAGAACAGGGGATAAAAATACCGCAGCCATACCAAGAGCGATGAGCAGCCCCTTTTTCTCTTTCACCCTCCCTATAAGAAAAAAGAAAGCCGGGTAAGCGGTTAAGAAGTAGCGGTTGCCTATACAGCCTCCTCCTCCGTGGTAATTAGTGGGGATCATTACAATGGTGATTAGTATATAAAGAAAGGCGAAGCACAACAGAGATATCTTGGCTCCTCCTTTATTTTTATTTAGCATAAAATAGAAAATGGCTAACACCCCAGGGAACAGATAGTAGAGAAATCCAGTGAATCTGCCAAAGAAAAAGTAGAAAAGATTGCGAAACATCACCTCAAAGGCGAAGATGAGCTCAGATTTAGCAGTGGAAGTCACTGAAGCAAAGCTGTCAAAGGTGTAATTTGGATACTTGAAGGGATACTGAGTAACAAACCTCTTTCGTTCACCACCATAAGGGTTAAAGTTTCCAGTAAAAAGATAACTAATAAAGAACAGAATTCCCAATAGGACAAGGAAGACCACCCCAATTTTGAATGCCTGCCAGAATCTCCCTTTTAAAGCGTAAGTTATCAGCAAAGGTCCGATGAATACTACATTGATTACCTTGGAGAAGGTGGCCATGGCCAGGAAAGTTGCCGCCAGAAAGTCTTTCCGCTCTCCGACAACAAGCGAGGCAAGGAGTCCTGGTGATGATGGCTTTCCTTCGTCTTTAATCGCCACCGAGGGTTCTCGCAGCCATAAGAAAAGTCCCATGAAGACCAGAAAGGCGGTGAAAATCTCGGGATGAAACCAGAAGTTGTAAACAAAGAAAACCGAGAGGAGAAAATAACCTCCTGCCATCAGAAACGCCATCAGAGGTTCGTTCCGCCTTAATAGGAAATGGTATCCCAGATAAATCATCAGGAAGAAGCAGAGGAAATTCACCAACAGGAGGGAATTTTCCCCTAACAGCCGAAAGAGGATAGCTCCCACCAAGGGATATATAAAGGGCTTAGCGTAATATAACTTAGAATGGTCATCTGGGGCAGCCTGAAGGAGTATTCCGAGAGGACCCGGTGGCCAGGTCTCTGAATACCTTATCAGGTCATCCCTGGTGTATTGCAGGTCAAGGTCGTAGGCTAAGCTCTCCGCTGCCGCTCGGTAGGTGCTTTCATCAGCATATGGAGCGGGGACAAAGTGCGCTTTATGAGTGGTAAGGGCAAGTCCTATAAAGAGGACAAGCAGCACCAACAAAAGGATGAGGACTACTTGATTTGCTCCTTCCTTTTTCATGCCACCTCTTTTTTACTGGTACTAAGCTAATTAGATGGTAGTTAAGAAAGTGTCAGGAAGAACTCCAAACCCTTCATCTATAACAACCTATTTTCTAACACGAAAGCCTCTGATTGTCAATTGAAAATATAGCCCAGAAGCCTTCCTTAAGGCGTGCGACTATAGTATGCTCATCATAATTTACAGAAAAGCCATCTTAAAGCTAAGAGGGGATTACCCTTGACTTGCCTTCTCTTTTTAGTTATATTCAATCTACTAATCAAAAAGGATAGATATGAGCAAAGAGAAAAGAGCCGTAATTTCTTTGATTACCGATTTCGGTCTTAGAGACCCTTTCGTGGGCGTAATGAAGGGAGTTATCCTTAACGTCAATCCCTCAGCAACAATTGTCGACATTTCTCATGAGGTAGCTAATCACGACCTTCAGGAAGCGGCTTTCATCTTGTACAGCTCCTATAAATACTTTCCCCAGGATACCATCCACCTGGTAGTGGTGGACCCCGGGGTAGGAACTGCCCGCCGCCCCATCCTGGTTGTGGGTGATAAATATCGGTTTATCGCTCCTGATAATGGTGTCCTCTCTTACATCTACCGGGAGGAACCGCTCAAGGAAGTTGTTGCCATAACCTCCGAGCGATATTTTCTCCCCTCGATAAGCTCCACCTTTCACGGAAGAGATATTTTTGCCCCGGTTGCTGGTTGGCTTTCCACTGGAATTGACCCTCTGAAGTTTGGAGAGCCAGTGCAGGACTATGTCAGGCTCCCGCTTCCTGACCTTGTTCAACCTGACGATTCCACATTGAAGGGGGCTATCATCCACATAGATAAATTCGGCAATCTAATCACTAATATTGACAGAGCTACATTTGAGAGGATGATGAAAAGTGGTTCTGGCAGAAAATTTGTTCTTCGAGTTGGAGGGGAGGAGGTGGTAAAACTGAAAGAGACCTATGCCCAGGGAAAGAAGGGGGAGCTCTTCCTCCTTTTTAATAGCTTTGGTCTGCTAGAAATAACCAGCTATATGCGGTCGGCTGCCGGTCTCCTTAAACTTCAGCGTGGGGACGAGGTTTTAATCAAATTTTTTCCATAATGTTGTAA
Source organism: bacterium (candidate division B38) B3_B38 (assembly GCA_005223145.1). GTDB lineage: Bacteria > Acidobacteriota > B3-B38 > Guanabaribacteriales > B3-B38 > Guanabaribacterium. The sequence continues at coordinate 6,920 of NJBL01000041.1, forward strand.
TGTATTACAAGGCGGATGATGATGAAAATAGATTATAAAGACCTCCCCGGATACCGTAAGCGGAGCTTCCGCCTGAAAAGAAAAAGAGTTGTCAGGCTCCTTATTTTGGCAGCGCTTCTCTATTTAGCTTTTGACCTGTGGAACGGTTATCAGCTCCGAAGCGGTAGAGAGTTTCTCTTAAAGGGAGAATTCTCAGCGGCAGAGAAAAAGTTCACACAAGTAGAGAAGCTGCGCATCAGGAGAAAGGAGGCTTATGAAGCCCTTGGTATTACCCGGCTCATGGAAGGGAATCATCAAGAGGCAGAGGCCCTTTTTAGCTCCGCAGCTACCAGGAGGGTCAAGCGGTCGGTATTCGATTTTCAGCCCGTTTTCAGCAGCTTTTTGGATAATGGGGATTATCAGTCGGCACGAATCTATGGGGAGTATCTGAAGCTGTACCGCTCGGAGCTCGAGCTCAACTACTACCTGGGAGTGGCTTACAATGGGTTGAATCAGCTTGACCGTGCAGAGGAGTTGTTCCAGATTGCGAACAGAGTCCCCTCTCTCCGAGCAAGAGTAGATGCCCAGATGGCCCTCTTGCAGCAGAAAAGGGACACAGACCGGAGCTATTATCTTTATGACCGAAAGGGAGAACCTATTGCTGGTATAAGGATTTCGGATGGTCTGCGTATCTCTCTCCATGAGGAGTTCTCCTCAATTTTAGGTTCTTTTTCCTCTGATTCCGGAGTGGAGAGATACCTTACTTCTAAGGATAAATGGAATAAGGTCTACCTCACCCTGGACAGAGAGATGCAAAGGGCTGCCTACGAAGCATTCAAGGGTTATCGAGGTTCCCTGGTGGTGGTAAAACCTTCCACAGGCGAGGTTCTGGCAGTGGTTAACAGTCCCCCTTCTTCACCTGAGAACATAGCCTTTGAGCGATATTACGAGCCGGGCTCCATCATGAAGATGATCACCCTTGCTGCCTGTCTGGAAGCGAAGGTCGATTTCGACTCCTTTTTTCCTTTTAACTGTCAGAAGCCTCTCAAGTTGGAAGGAAGGTTGGTTTACGATTGGATAGCTCATGGTGAGGTGAGAGATATAGAGGAAGCGTTAGCTGTGTCCTGCAACCTGACTTTCGCCCAGTTAGGCTTAAAACTGGGAAGGGAGACCATAGCGAGCGAACTGAGGAAGTTCGGTTTTGATATGAAGCTCGATTCTCCCTTTATACCTGTAAATCTTGGTGAAATTCTCAAAGAAGAGGAACTTTCTGTAGTGAACTTATCCATAGGTCTTCATCCCCTCAGAATAACCCCCATCCACGCCACCCTGATTGCGGCAGCAATAGGAAACGAGGGGATATGTATGAAGCCTTTCCTCCTGAAAGCCAAGAGAAATATTGAGGACAAGGTTTTCTGGGAGCAGAAGGCCAAGCCGCTGTTCAGTGCTGTGAGCAGAGAGGTGGCGGAGAGGCTCTCTTGGTTAATGACGGAAGTGGTGGAAAACCCTCGAGGTACAGGCAGAAGGGCGAAGATAGAGGGTTTGACCTTTGGCCTCAAAACAGGCACCGCAGGAGAAAAATCAAAGGGCTTAAACGCCATTCTAATTGGACTGGCTCCCATACCCAGGCCCCGGATTGCCTTTGCCATCTTTGCCGAAGGAGAGGGGAGGGCAGAGCTTGCAGGAGCAGCAATAACCAAAAGGCTGCTGGAGTTGGTCAAAGACCGCCTGAAAGAGATGTCTTGATGAGCTAAAGTTATTATAGGTGGATAAAAAATGTTGCCCAGGAAATTTACTTACAGGCTTATATTGTTAGCCTTCTGTATTCTAAGCATACTCCTTCAGGCAGACTCTCTATGGTCGTCCCAGCAGAAAAAGGAAGAGAAAAAGAAAGAGCAGCTCCCCCGCTTTTTCCTGGGGGAGATTATCGTCACTGCCGAAAGGGAGATAACCTCGACTACAGCTACCGTCGATGAGATAAGCTCTGAGGATATAGCAGCCAGCAATGCCACCACCGTAGCCGAAGCTCTGCGACTATTGCCCGGGGTAGATGTTACCGTCGGTAGGAAAAACGAGTTTTCGGTGAACATAAGAGGAATTGACCAGAGCAGAATAGTAATACTCCTTGATGGCATGCCAATTTATGAGCCATTTTTTGGCAAGGTCGATTTAAACCAGCTTCCTATAGAGAATATTGCCAAGATCAAGGTGGTTCGAGGGCGAGTTTCGGTGCTCTACGGTCCTAACAGCCTGGGTGGGGTTATAAACATCATCACCAAGAAGGGTGCCAGCAAGCCAAGCACCGAGCTCCTCACCGCCTACTCCAATGGCAGCACTGAATACTATCAGTTGAGTCATAGTGCCGCCAAAGGGAGGTTTTCCTATCTTTTCTCCAGCAGCTTAGGCAGGTCCAACGGGTTCCCGCTATCTAAGAATTTTGAGCCTGCCCAGAACGAAGAAGGGAAACTTCGAAATAATAGCGACTACAGCCGCTTTAATATTTATGGTAAGCTCGGCTATCGCCCTTCATCCAGGCAGCGATATAATCTATCGTTGGGGTACTATCGTTCGGAGTATGGTATCCCCCCTGATATCTACGCCTCAAAGCCCCGATATTGGCGGTTTAAGGACTGGAAGAAATATTACCTCGACCTCACAGGCAGAATAGTTGTCACCCAACAGCTTAGCTTGCAGTTCAAGGGATTCTTCCACAAATATAATAACATACTGGATAGCTATATCAGCCAGGAATACCAGCAATTAGATTGGGAGAGCGAGTATAGCAATAACACCGGCGGATTAATCCTCTTCTCCACCTATCGCCTGAACCCTCATAACACATTGAGCGCCGGGGTAAATGTCAAAAGGGACCAGGTTAACACCAGGGACGACATCGGTTATCCCTGGGCGAGATATCGACAGACTACCGCCTCTTTCTCCCTGGAAGATGAGATGGAGCTCGCCAGGAATTTATCCCTGGTGGGGGGAGCAAGCATAGACCTGCTCCATAAGGGGGATATGGGAGGGTTGGCTGCATCGGGGAATCCCTCGTTAGGTATAAGATGGGAGGTTAAGCCGCATTTCTACATCCGAAGCTCGGTGAGCCGGAAGACAAGATTCCCCCTCATGCATGAGCTTTATAGCACGAATTACGGTAACCTTGATTTGAAAAATGAGCGAGGCATGATATGGGAGATAGGGGGTGCTGTCGTCGGCTACTCTAATCTCTCCCTTAATTTTGCTCTCTTCTGGAATGATATATCCAACCTCATTGATCTGGTGCGATTGCCAGATGGCAGCAGGATTTTTCAGAACATCGCTAAAGCCCGCATGCGGGGCTGTGAAGTCTCCTTCCACAGGGGCTTTGGGGGAAACCTCTCCCTGGGAGCTAATTATACCTATCTGCAGGCAAAAGACTTAGACCTGAACCAATACTTGCCCTTTCGCCCCAGGCACAAGGCAAATTTAGAGGTGCGCTATGCCTTTGCTTTTGGCTTCCAGCTCATCAACCAGATTAGCTATGGAGCTAATTCTTATTACTATTCTGGGGTAACAAGGCTTACCCTCCCTTCCTATGTGGTCTGGAGCATCAAAGGGGACTATCCGCTTTATGGCCAGTTGGGGGTGTTTGTCGCCATTGATAACCTCCTTGACCAGAACTATCAGAAGGAGTACGGTTTTCCATGGAGGGGGAGGACTTTCACTATAGGGGGCAAGCTGCAATTTTAGAGTCTTGACTTTAGTAAAAAGTAAGCTAAAATGATAAAGCAAGTGCTACACAAATTTCAGAGGAGGAGGTTGACTGTGCTTAAGGATAAAAAATTTTGGCTTATTATCCTTCTGTTTGGTTCCATCTGGGGTGGGTTAGAGGTACTCCTTCACGACTCATTGAAAATGGTAAACTTCAGTCCCATATCCCCCGTGCTCACTACTGTTGGATTCTTGACCCTGGCTGTAGCACGGATGATTTACAATAAGAGGGGCTCTTCAGCCATAATAGGGGGAATCGCCGGGCTTTACAAGTTTCTCGGTTTAGCCTTCTTCCCCTGTCAGCTATTCGCTGTGATTCTGCAGGGAGCTACCTTCGATGTTGTATATAGTTATCTGGACAAAAGATTGAGGGAGAACAGCGTAAAGAGGGGTGTTATAGGAAGTCTCTCAGCCTACCTCAGCTATCTTCTATTCGTCGTCGTGGTAACTTACATCGTCCCTTACTCTTTCTGGCCCTCTCGCGGTCTGTCTGGAGTTTTGAACCATGCGGGTATTGTAGGCTCTTTCGCCGCCCTGGGAGGCTTTTTAGCCGTCAGCCTGGGGGAAAGGTTGGGCAGGAATGTGCGGGAGAAATTCTTTTATCTGCAGAGTTCAAGAGCACCCCTGTTTTACACCAGCGCTGTTTCAGTTATCCTTATCTGCTGGATATTGGGAGTCTTTTTGTAAAAACTCCTACAGAGGTGAGGGTCTCTTTATCATTCCTCTGGGAATAGTTAGCGGTTTTCCACAAGCTCTTATCTAATAGAGGAAGCAATGAAGGAGGCTTTATGCTATGACTATTAAAAGCCTACAGACTAATGATGCTTTGTGCACCGGTTGTCACATCTGCCAGTTGGCATGTGCCATGTGCCAATTTAGGGAGACAAACCCCAAAAAGGGCGCCCTCAGGATAACGGGGAAGTTCCCCAGCCCAGGTCGCTTCCACATAGATGTCTGCAATCAATGTGGTGACTGTGCTGCCGCCTGTCCCACTGAAGCAATCTATAAAGACAATGGTGTTTACAAAGTTAACGAGGAGAAATGCGACTACTGTCTTCTCTGTGTTGACGCTTGTCCTTACGGGGTTATTTTCACCCATCCGAGTATGAATGTCATTTTCAAATGTGATTACTGTGGGCTTTGTGTTCACTATTGCCCCACAGGTGCCATTTTTGAATGAATATTTTTAGCTTAAAGGAGAGCCGAGTATGAATGGTTATGGTGGCTCGGTATTGAGAGTTAATCTTTCCACAGGCAAAATAAAGAAAGAACCTCTGGACCCCCGGATGGCTAAGGACTATTTCGGGGGTAGAGGCTTTGCTTCCTATGTCCTTTACAAGGAAGTGCCTGCTGGAATTGACCCATTGGGAGAGGAGAATAAGCTTCTCCTAATCAGCGGTCCGCTGACCGGTATGTTCGCCCCTGGTGCAGGGAAAGCGACCTTTGCCAGCAAATCTCCGGCTACCGGCTCATACGGCGATAGCAATGTAGGGGGTATGATAGGGGCGGAGATGAAGTACGCTGGCTACGACCTTATTATTTTCGAGGGGAAGGCTCCTAAGCCTACCTACCTCTTCATTGACGACGACAAAGTCGAGCTCCGAAGCGCTGAGCCTCACTGGGGTAAGGGAGCGATAACCTGCGAGAAAGCCTTGAAGGAAGAGCTGGGCGAAGATTTTCAGATTGCTACTATCGGACAAGCGGGAGAGAGGTTGATTCCTATCGCCTGTATTCATCACGATTGGGGGCGGCAAGCGGGCAGAACCGGAGTAGGAGCGGTGATGGGCTCCAAGAATCTCAAGGCCATCGCCGTGCATGGGACTAAGTCAGTTCCTGTGGCCGACTTAAAGTCCTATCGCAAAGCCTACAATAAGATGTTTAAATTCCTGAGGGAGAGCCCGGCGCGCAAGGTCTGGGTCGATTATGGCACCCCTGGAGTAGTGGAATGGGCCAATGAGATAGGCGCATTTCCCACCAGAAACTTCTCCAGTGGATTTCTGAAGGGTTGGGAGAAGGTATCCGGACCCACCATGAGAAAGGAGATAGTTATCACCGACAAGTGCTGCTTCGCCTGTCCTACGGCTTGTGGCAAGTATTCCCATGTGAAGACCAAGAGCAGAGAGTTTTATGTTGAAGGACCAGAATATGAGACCATCGCTATGATCGGCAGTGACAACGGACTGGACGACATCCGGGATATCGCCTATGCCAATTACCTGTGCGATGAGATGGGTTTGGATACCATCTCAGCAGGAAACATCGCTGCGTTCGCCATAGAATGCTTCAACAAAGGAATAATAACTGAGAAGGATACCGGAGGGGTAAGTCTCAAATTTGGCGACTCCGAATCGGTATTCCATCTCATCGAGTTAATGGGTAAGCAGGAGAAGATTGGAGAGCTTCTCTCCCATGGGGTAAAGTATGCCTCAGAAAAGCTGGGACAGGGGAGCGAGAAGTTTGCCTGCCATGTGAAAGGGTTAGAGATAAGTGGATACGAATTCCATCGCGCCCCTGCCATGGCTTTAGCCTATATGACCGCCGACATCGGCGCCCATCATAATAGGGCCTGGGCGATAACCTATGATATTGAAGTGGGAAGGGACAAGATAGAGGGGAAGGCAGAGAGGGTAATCCTGCTCCAGCATATCCGACCGCTATTTGATATTATGGGCGCCTGTCGATTGCAGTGGGTTGAGGTTGGTCTCCCTTTGGATACTTATCCCCCACTATTCAATGCCATTACAGGATTTGACTTAAGCTGGGAGGATATGCTGAAGACTGCTGAAAGGGTATGGAATCTGACCCGCTGCTTCTGGGTAAGAGAGGTTCCAGATTTTGGGCGCTCCTGGGATAAGCCTCCTGCTCGCTTCATTGAGGAGCCTGTCACTGACGGACCCACCAAGGGAGCTAAGATGTCCCCCAAAGATGTGGAGCAATTGCTGGACGACTATTATCGGTTGCGGGGCTGGAACTCCAATGGGATACCCACAGAGGATAAGTTGAAAGAGCTGGGTCTGGAATGGGTGGTTGATGATTTGAAAAAGAGAGGAAGGCTTTAACAGATAATATTGTATATCGGGATTAACCGCCGGAAACCATATTCAGAAGAAATATCTCATCCCCATCCCGGGGGTGAAAATCCTTGCTTACCCGGTCTCCATTGACCGTTACCAGAGCAACAAGGTCGGGGTTAATTTTCAGGTGCTTGATTATATCCCTGACCGAGAATGAATCATCAACTTCAAAGATATTATTACCTTTCTCCTCAACATATTTGCGAACTGCCCCGAAGCCCTTGACCATGACTTTCATGTCATCTCCTCTTGCTACAGATTAATGTGCCTTATCTCGCCCCGCTCGGTGTCAATAACAAGCAGTTTTTTTCGCAGAGCTGCCCCTTTACCCGATAATATCTTAATTACCTCTTGAGCCTGCAGTGAGGCAACCATCCCCACAGTTCCCGGTAGGTTACCCTCCTGTACCTCAACTCCTCGTTGTATAGTTATTCCCTCATCTCCATAAATAACTGAAAGGGAGGCATCACCGGGAAAGATAGAAGTGACCTGCCCGCTAAAGCCAGCTACCGCCCCATGAACAAGGGGGATATTCAGTTGTTCACAGGTAGACTGGAGGAGTAAGCGGGAGCTGATATTATCCAGCGCATCGCAGACCAGATTAACGGAGCTGAGCAGGTGTTGAGCATTCTCTTCAGTCACAAAGCCCTCCCACTTCTCGACCTCAATAGCTGAATTAATATCTCTTACCCTCTTTTCCGCCAGGCGGGCTTTTATAAGGTCGATATCTTTCTCTTGAAGGAGGATCTGTCGGTTCAAATTGTCCTCTACAAAACGGTCACCATCGATAATGAGCATCCCTCCTACTCCCACCCTTGCCAGCAGTTCCACTAAAAGCCCACCCAGTCCACCCAATCCTACCACAGCTACTTTAGAGGATAGAAGCCTTCGTTGCCCTTCAATACTCAGAGTTCCTATGTTTTTAAGATAGCGCAGCGGCACAATGCCTGCCTCGAGGGAATGCAGCTCCACTTCTCTGGGGGATAGACGGAAATGGCGGCAGAGCCTGTTCCTCTCGGATAGGGAAAGAACTGCCAGCGGATTCCCATCTGGTCCGGATATAATTGTGCTACTTTTTTTGAGCTTGTTTACAATGGCTTTTTCCATATCTTAATTAGAATATCTGTTGTAAGTTCATAAAAATAGTAACATAATGCCATTTTGATGTCAATTGCTCAGCAGTGAGGGATAAAAGGAGTACTTTGTTAAGTTAGCCTCATGATAGGAGTGACAGCTCGTTGGATGCCCACAGGTGGGGGTTGACAAGCGCGATTTTTATGCTAATATTTATGTGGAAGGAGCGGGTGTAACTCAGTGGTAGAGTACAAGCTTCCCAAGCTTGAAGTCGCGGGTTCGAATCCCGTTACCCGCTCCAGTTTTTATTGTTTTTTAATCTTAAAATTTTTAAACTATAAGGTGATTGATGATGACTGGTATTTTTTCCAGAAAGGGTAGTGATAAGTTTGGTTCATCTACTCCAGGCGAAGATAAGTCCTCCTTTAACTTTTCTCTAAAAAAGGGAGTAGAGCACCCCATTGGGGGAAAGCCGACAGATGCAGTAATAGGGCAGAAGGTCTATATAAAAGGCGAGCTGGGCGGGAATGGAGATGTATCGGTGGAAGGCAGAGTAGAGGGGAAGATAAAATTAGATAAGCACCTGATAATCAGCCGTGGAGGGGTTGTTAAGGCAGAGGTATCTGCAGAGTGGGTCACAGTAGCTGGAAAACTGATAGGAAATGTGAATGCCGCGAAAAAGGTGGAGATTCTATCCACCGGGCATCTGGAAGGGGACATTAGCACACCGAATATCGTGATATCTGAAGGGGGTCGTTTTAAAGGGAACATAGATATGAGTCAGGTTTCCGAAGCTCCAGCTCCGGTTGAGAAGAAGAAGGAAAAGCCAGCTGAAGATAAAAAAGAAGAGGTTAAGCAGGTTTTCCCGCCAAAACCGGAGAAACCCCCTTCTCCTCCAATACTAAAAGAATAGCCTACGCCCTTTAAATATTTAAATGGGAGAGAGATTATGAAAGAGATTACTCCTGCCCTCAGAACCGAGGGAGTCAAATATGCTATAAGGGACATCGTCCTCCTCGCCCAAGAGCTGAAAAGAAAGAACATTGAGGTATTGCACCTCAATGTGGGAGACCCCATCAAATTTGATTTTGAAACTCCTCCTCATATTATCGACAGCGTATGCGCCGCTATGAAGAAAGGGTTCAACGGTTATGGACCATCACTGGGGGTTGCAGAGGCAGTCGATGCCATAAAGTCGGATGCACAGGGGAGAGGTATCAAGAATATCTGCACCATATTCATCGCTGCAGGAGTTAGCGAAGGGATAGAGTTGGCATTAGCAGCTTTGCTCAATCGTGGAGAGAACCTCCTTATACCTTACCCGTGTTACCCATTATACCCCGCTGTCATAGCTAAACTGGAAGCAGAATCAAACCCTTATTATCTCGATGAAGACAAGGGATGGGAGCCAGACCTTAACGATATTGAGAACAAGATCAATAATAAAACCAGAGGGATTGTTATCATCAATCCCAACAACCCCACCGGTGCTGTTTATAGCCAGGAGACCCTTGTTAATATAATTGAGCTTGCCCGCCGATACAATCTGTTGGTCTTCTCCGATGAGATATATAACGATATTGTCTATGATAATAAAAAGAGCATCTCTATTGCCTCGCTGAACCCGGATGTGCCGGTGGTAACCTTTGGTGGCATGTCGAAGGTCTATCTGGCTCCGGGATGGCGATTGGCGTGGGGCATTCTCTCCGGGGAAGCAGAGATAATCAAAAAATATGACCAGGCACTGCAGAAGCTTCTTCGGGCCAGGTTATGCGCCAACCATCCTGAGCAGTTCGCTGTCCGGGCTGCCTTACAGGGGGACTGCTCTCACCTGGTCTCCATGATGGAGCGATTGCACAGAAGGAGAGATATCACCCACCAGCGGCTCAATTCCATCAAGCATATAAGCTGTACTAAACCCGAGGGGGCTTTTTATGCCTTTCCCCGCCTTGATATACCCATCTCGGATGAGGATTTTGTCAAGGAACTTTTGTATGAGACGAAGGTATTGGTGGTGCACGGGGGAGGCTTTGGCGAGCGTCCGGGAACCAAGCATTTTCGAGTGGTCTTTTTGGCTCCTGAGGAGATATTGAATAAAGCTTTTGACCTCCTTCAAGGCTTTATGGAGAAACGCTTTTAGGGGCAAATAGCCTTTCTTGGCAGCTGGCATATGGAGGAGAAAAGGGAGTTTAAGTTAGACCCCTCCGCAGAAGCCCTTTTCAGCGTGGGAAGACTGCTGATAGATGAACCCACCGATTGCTTCCTCAACATGGCCATAGATGAAGCGCTTCTTCTCTCGTGCCAACGGGGAGAGGAACTCTCGCTTTTTCCCACCATCCGCTTCTATCAGTGGTCTACCCCCACCCTCTCGCTCGGCTATGCCCAGAGAAGCTCGCAGACAGTAGACCGCCATTACTGCCGAGGGACGGGAGTCAAGGTGGTGAGGAGGATAACCGGTGGCAGGGCAGTGCTCCATCATAGAGAGGTAACCTACAGCGTGGTCGCCTGCACAGACAGCCCGCCCTTCTGCGGTGCTATCTCGGAGACCTACCTTCTGCTCTCCCGGGCTATAATGGGAGCTTATACCTCCCTGGGGATAGCAGCCGAGATGGCAGGCAAAGGAGAAGGGCATTGCCTGGCAAGCTCTCCTATGACCCGTTCCCCGTGCTTTTATTCTCCCTCAAGGCATGAGTTGGTCTATCAGGGTAAGAAATTGGTGGGAAGTGCTCAGAAGAGGCAGAGAAATTCATTCCTTCAGCATGGCTCCATTCTCCTGGATTTTGACTCTCAGCTTCTCCTTTTAGCAACCGCTCAACAGCCGGGGATGAAGCTTCCCGAAAGGGTTACTTCCATCAAGGAGATTCTCCGGCGAGAGGTCTCCCCTGATGAGCTGATAGAGAAGTTGGTTGCCTCCTTCCAGAAAACCCTGAGATTAAGGCTGCTCCCGGGGGAATTAACCTCCCGAGAGAGGGAAGTAGCCCAGAGGCTCTGCGAAGAAAAATACTCGCAGGATGCCTGGAACTATTTAAGATAAATGAGAAAACCTGCTCTTATCATAGTCCTTTCTGCGCTTCTTATCGTATTATCCTCGTCTTCACCTCGTTGTGCCGGGGTGAGCGATAATCGTTTGAACCATATCTCCTTACGCCAGGGCAACCCTTCGGGAGAGGATGCCAGAATGGTGGCGGCGCAGATATTTTTTGTAGAAGGAAGCTCTCCGGCAGAGATAGAGGAATACTTGAAAGGAATAAAGCGCGATGGAATCAACACCATCTTGCTAAGGGTGTTTCAAAACCGAGACGACCGCCCGCATCCCATTGCCGGCAATAGGCGTTACCCGGGCGTTTATTTCCAGACCGACCATGCTCCCGTTATTGCCGACCTGCTGAAGATGGTGGTGGAGATGGCTCACCGGTATGAGATTAAAGTCTTCGCCTGGATGTCCACCCGTCATTGCGACTGGCAGCTCAGCCGCAACAGTAGCTGGAGGGATATGCGGTTTAATCCCCGAAGTCGCAGCCTGGAATACGGAGAGTTGCTCGACCTTTTCAATCCCGAGGCGATGGACTATCTTGTCCATATCTATCGGGACTTGGCTCGTTATCCCATTGATGGGATACTACTTCAGGATGACTTGATCTCCAGAAACACCGAAGGGTACAGCCCTTCTGCCCGAAGGCTCTACTTCCAGAATTTTGGCAAAAAACTGCAGCCTGAAGCTATGTATGTCCTCAACGGGGACTCTCTTTCCCATACCCCTGATTTTTGGCAGTGGGTAGCCTGGAAGAGCCAGTATCTCCTCTCCTTCGCCGACACCCTGCGAAAAGCCTGCCGGGAGGTCAATCCCGCTCTCCGGTTCTCGCTCAATATCTATTACGACACCCTCTACAGCCCCCGAAACGCTCTGGCATGGCTCTCGCAGGACTTAAGCTCATTGTTCTCCTCCGATTTCGATTATCTTTTTATTATGTCCTATCACCGACAGATGAAAAGGGAGCTCTCCCTTTCTCTGTCTCAAACTTACAGCCTTCTCACAGATATGATGGAGCGATTGAGTAAGAGTCCCTCTCAGGGGGATAAGGTAGTGATGAAACTTCAAATGAGGGATTGGACCACCGGTGAGCCTATACCCTTCGCAGAACTCAACGATGTGTTGCAGATTTTTCTCCGAAATAGCAAAGTGGGCATTGCATTCGTCCCCTATATTAAAGGCTCCACAAGCACACAATTGTTAAGAAGCATTAATAGGTGATAAGTCGCAGAGGGGGATACTTTTGCTTGACAATTATGTAATAATTAGTTATTATTATATGCTTGTTGCTCGGAAGGATGTCCTTATGGTCAGCAGTCTAACATAAACTCTCCCCGCAGAACCGATTGGTTATCCTTCTTAAGCTTGTACCAAGTTCTTCTCTCCGGTGGATGTTCAGTCGCCTCAACAATCTGAGCTGAAAGGGTTCCTTAGGGTGTTCAAAGAAGGGCTATTTAGTAGTTCTGAAAATAGATTCACTAAGGGTATACACATATTATTAACAATTCTTACAAATGGGAGGATAAAATGAAGAGGTTAATAGCTCTGGGAATTTTTGGGGTATTTTTGTTTTTCAGTTTAACCATTTGGGCGCAGGTGCCTCAGCTGCTGAACTATCAGGGGCGGCT
>NJBL01000042.1 GCA_005223145.1 bacterium (candidate division B38) B3_B38
GTTTTTTGACAGTTAAAGCCATTAACAACCGTGGAAGGGCGTGCTGAGAAGAGGGGGCTATTCTAACTGGCAGACCATCTCCCCTCTGCGGACACCCAGGGCTCTGGCTACCACATCGCACTTCGCCTTGAGGATATGGAAGACTTTCCTATTCATCTCGGTAAGGGTCTCGTAGTTTCCTTGACCTTTGGAGACGATGATGTCCGCCTCGCGGTAAGCCCTCATAAACTCCGGTGATGAGTATTTCTCCACCACTCCTACCCAGTCGCTCCCCGTATCAATGACCCGACACAGCCGGTCCATTTCCACCTCCCGGGCATCCTCTATAAGGGCATCGTTGAGAATGGGTCCCCCCTTTACCACATAAACAACCTCGTTTTCACAGCGTATGAGCTCCCTGACCAGCACCTTATCAAACACAATCTCCCCGGCGTTGTCTCCAATGAAGAGGATTTTCTTCCTCCCTTCCTGCACTCGCTCAATCAGACGGTAGGAGTCGTCCAAAACGAAGCCATCAGCAAAGATAGCCTCGAAACTCGCTTTAATGTCCACCCTCTCCTTTATTCCCAGGTCGATGACATTGCCCACCACCGACAGCTTGATAGCGGTCTTCAGCCTGTCAGAAGAGCGCCCCATATAGGAGTCCAGCTCTCCCTCCCATTGTAGGGCTACTCGATTGCATTGGCGTTTCTGCCGGTAGAAGGGGTCATCGGTGTTGAGGAGCTTGTTCACTTGCTTGAGGATGACGGTAGAGTTCTCCGCCGGAGTGAGCTGGAGGCGTGTCCCCGACAGGTGAGGTACAATTCTCTTCATCAGGCGGTCGACCTCCGCCTCATCGCTGATAATGGCTGTTATCGCTGAATGAGCCTGCTTCAGATAGCAGGGGATACACTCAGTGGTAGCTTTCATTTGTCATAGCTCCTTCATCCGCTCTGATTTCACCTCAGTGCTTTGAGCTGGGAGAGGTTGGGAAGCCCTTTCACCACTTTTTCTTTGTCTGAAAATCAGGCTTAAAAGATAAGATATTTAATGTTTACAAGTCCTCAATGGTTGAGCCGCTAAACAGAATTCTTGCTGAAAGCACACTATCTTTCTTCAGCCACCCTTCTCCAACAACATAGCCTCTCTCAGGAGGCTCCGCTGTGCATTAAGCCCCTTCTCTCTCTTGTGCGCTCAGCAACAACAAATTTGTAAAATTTTTATTATTATACAGATTTAAAGTGAAAAATCAACCCTTAAAGTCTCACAGGGAAAAGAATCAAGGGACTGAATGGAAATCTAACAAAAGGGAAGGTGCTGACCCTTTTAGCCTTCCGCAATTGGTCTTGGTTAAATGAATCAAAAGGGGGTATTTCTTTTGAATTGATGCATCCTCTATAAATGCTTGACGACTGGTTCGTTTTTTAATATCATCCTTTCATCTAATTAATTGGAGACAAGAAGAAAATGGGCGAGTATCTCTCTGCCGGCTGAAAGGAAAGACTCTGTGAAAAGCAAGTCCGAGCAAGAACTTTTGGGGATTAATAAAAATGTCCTCTTTTTGGGCTTGACGAGTCTTTTCACCGACATAAGCAGCCAGATGATCTTCCCCCTGATACCTCTTTTTCTGTCTAATGTTCTGGGGGCGGGTAAGGGAATTATAGGTCTGATTGAAGGAGTGGCAGAGAGCACCGCCAGCCTGCTCAAGGTCTTCTCCGGCTGGCTCTCCGATAAGATGGGAAGAAGGAAGTTTTTAATCTTCGGGGGCTATAGCTTCTCGGCGGTGAGCAAGATAATCTTTGCCTTATCCACCATCTGGCAGCATGTCCTTGCCGGCAGGTTCTTAGACCGGGTAGGCAAGGGCATAAGAACCTCACCTCGGGATGCCTTGATAGCCGATTCTATTGGTCGGAAGCGGAGAGGGGGCTACTTCGGCTTCCATCGGATGATGGACAAGCTGGGGGGTATTATTGGCACCCTGCTGGCCTATTTTTTCCTCAGCCGATTCCACTCTGATTACCGCCAGGTCTTTCTGATTGCCATAGCACCGGCTGTGGTTGCCGTGCTGTTCATCCTGAAAGTAAAGGAGAAGAGGCGTCTCCCAGAAGGCGAACAGCGGTTCCCCTTAAAGGGTATCCGCCATGTAGATAAGAGATTCAAGTCCTTTATCGCCATCAGCCTATTGTTCAGTCTGGGGAACTTCAGCTTCGCTTTCTTCATCCTGAAAGCCGAAGAAATGGGAGTTACTGCCAGTCTGATTCCTCTGGTCTGGCTTGTCTATAACATCAGCTTTGCGGTGTCAGCAACGCCCATGGGTGCTCTGTCCGACAGGGTGGGCAGGAAGAAGGTGCTCGCCCTCGGCTACGCCCTTTTCGGCGTGGTGAGTCTGGGATTCCTGCTGACAGGTCGCCCTCTCTATGTCTGGTTGCTCTTCGCCATATACGGAGTTTTTATGGCTGTCTTTGAGTCGGTATCTCGGGCGTTCGCCTCCGACCTGGCTCGTCCAGAGATAAGGGGAACTGCCCTGGGCTTTTATCATACTACCGTGGGGCTGGCGGCTTTCCCCGCTAATGCCATCGCCGGGCTCCTCTGGAGAAGCTGGGGCTCGCTGGCAATATTCTCCTATGGAGCGGGACTCGGTTTTGTTTCCAGCCTGCTTCTGCTTTTTACCATAAAGCAGGAAAAAGCCCCCACACAGGAATCTTAATCCTCGACAAAGTAGTTAGTATGTCTCCCGGTATTGCCAGCCTGCTTTGCCAGCAGAGACCTTAACAGCCTTTGTTTCAGCCTATAGAGCTAACGGGGAATTAGCTTATTGGAAAGAAGATTTCGTCTTCCTCTATATTATCAGCTGATTATCGGGGGAGCGGCTCTCCCCAATGCTGGTCACATAGATGGCGGGCTTATCAATAACGGGGCATTTATATTCGCAGACACCACAGCCGATGCACAGCTGCGGGTCCACCCGCGGCTGCTTCACCACCACCCTCTCCCCCTCGCGGTTTACCACCTCGACCTCCTCAAACCAGATCGCCTTTTTAGGTGTCGGGCAGTGCTCCTCGCAGACAATACAGTTAGTCGCCAGGGTGTAAGGGATGCAGCGGCTTTTATCTATAAAAGCGGTGCCAATGTGGAGCTTCTGCTTCTCCTCCAGGGGGAGCTTCCGGATAGCTCCCGTAGGGCAGACCTGACCACACAGGGTGCAGTAGTACTCGCAGTAGCCCATCTTCATCACCAGCATGGGGGTCCACAGCCCCTCCAGCCCCGCCTCAAGGAGTGCTGGATGGATAGCGTTAGTCAAACAGACCTTCATACACTCCCCGCAGCGAACGCACCGACGCAGAAACTCCCCCTCTGCCAGCGCTCCTGGGGGACGAATGAGTTCGGGATTAAAGCCTTTATACTCCCTGCCCACCCTCAGCAGAGGAACTGCCGCCAGCCCGGCCACTGCTGAGGTGATCAGCCTCCGCCTCCCTACATCTATATAGGGGGCGTCTTTCTTACGCCTGGTTGGTATGACGAAGCTAACCGCTCCCTTCGGGCAGCTCTTCACGCAATTCCAGCACACCACGCACTCGGCGCTGCGCCAGCTGTCGGTACTGTGCGGCTCGGCTCCCCCTTCGCATCCCGCTACACAGACCATGCAATTGGTGCACTCTTTGCTCACCTTCAGCCTTAGAGGGGTATAGCGGGACAGCACGCCCAGCAGGGCACCCAGGGGACAGAGATAACGGCACCAGTATCGGTGACGGTAGAAGTTTAGACCGACTATGAACAGGAAAATCAGCCCCAGGAATATGCTCTGCTGGAAAAAAGGCTGCTTGAAGGAGAGATAGAAGGTCTTCAGAAAGGAGTATACCGGCTCGGAGACCGCGGTTATCATACTGATATCAGTAAAATAGAGAAAGTTGAAGCCCGCTCGGGTGAGGTAGTTTACCGCCGGGTTGATGCTTAACGCCAGCGAACGGATAAACAGGCTGAGGGGGTCGAGCAATCCCACCACCTGCAAGGTGAAGACCGAAGCCACCAGCAACCCAATCAGGATGAGATACTTCCAGCGCTGGGAAGGGCGATATCTCCCCCTTTCCATCTTCGCCTTTATGGGGAGCTTTCTGTTTTTCAGCCAGCCGATAAAGTGATGGAGCGTGCCCAGGGGACAGACCCAGCCGCAGAAAAACCTTCCCAGCAGAAGGGTCATCCCCACCAGCACCAAACCCCAGAACATTGCCATGGGGAAAGCCGGCGGAATGCCATGGGCAGCCAGCAGAGAGGAGAAAAGAATCAGGGGGTCGAAGTCAAGAAACACCTTAACCGGATAGGATATGATATCCTTCCCATGATACTCTGTCTGAATCAGAAGCCAGAGAAAAAGGAGTAAGAAAATTATCTGACTGGTGCGACGAAAATTCCTCATTGAGTCTCTTCCTCTTCAGGCATTGAGCATGTATTTCCAGGCAAAGGAAACAGCGGAGCGGAAGGGCTGGTCGTTAGGCTCAGAGGTTGAGCTCCCTCAGAGCCTGATCCTTTTTATCTGCAAGTTGCTCAGTTCCATACTCCCCAGCCCCCTTTCGTGTGCCAGCTTTATATAGCCCACATCGCTCCCCTGCAGTCCAAAGAGGGATGCGGCAAAGGAGTCGATGGCTACCTGGTCGGTCCCCACTACAACCATATTAAGCACCTTAACATCGTTCAGGCTCCCGCCCTGGGGACCATTACGCAGGAGGATGCGCACGGAATCCAGCACCACCAGATTCGGCTTGAAGAAGCCAGCCAGGTCGGCGATGCACTGGTGGATGCGCTGATGAAGCTTCCCGCGGTTCCCTCCCAGTAAGCCAATCCAGTTTTTCATCCCTATGGTCAGGCGGCAGAGGTTATGGTGCTTGGCAAGGGGGACATTAACCAGCTTATCAACCTCCAGCGCCTCGGTGTACACCGACCACTGCTTGAGAACCTCCCCCCCGATGTTGGTAGTGCGGAACTTCCGCTCATCAACATAGTACACATCGGCTCCTGCCTCTCTTACCGCTTCCATAATCCCACTCCGAACATAGCAACGGCGGGCATCGTTTATGCTGTTATCGAAAACCTTGACCTTCTTGGCTCCCGCCTGATAGCACAGCTCCACCAGCGTGCGCATCACCTCGGGGTTGGTATTGGCAGCTTGCTCGGGCACGCGGTCCCAGCTCAGATTTGGCTTGAGCAGGACAATATCTCCCCTGGAGATATACCTCCCCATCCCCCCCATGGCATCCAGGGCGGCTCGGGTGGTCTGAGCCGGAGAGCCACCCTCGGCAATCGCTAAATCGGGGGTTGCAGCGGTCTGGTTGTAAACAGGTGGTCTCCCGGCAAAGGTGATACCAGCTCCCAAGCCCATAAGCAGCTTGAGGAACTGACGGCGGTCGCTCAAATTTCCCACCTTATCCTCCAACATTTAATAACATAAGCTTACTTTATCTGTTGTAACAGAGCTATGGCGTGAGCCTTATCCACTGCTCCTACCACCAGAGCCACGGCATGGGCAGTCTTCAGGGCGGCGTAAAAATTTTCCTCTTTCTGCCAAAGTGAAATACGGTCAATCTCCCCTCGTGGAATAAACCCCTCTTTCTCATTCAGGGCTTCTTGTAGCCTCTGCCAGACTTCTTCCGCTTTATCCGGGGTGGTGTAGCGAGCGATGAAGAGCTTCACCTTTTCCCCGGGGAACTGATACTCCCCGTAGACCCCTGCCCCCTGAGGACTGAGCTGAAATATATCCTTATCTGATATGTAGAGAAGGGCACTCACCCCCAGCAGCCCCTTCACCAAGCACTCGCTCCGGTCAATTCTGTTTTTCTGGGGGAGAACATCCAGGGTATGGGGTAAGGAGGCATGCTCCCCAATCCTGGCAGATACCAGAGAGGCAAGGCGCCGAAGCGACTCCTCAAGCTCTCGCTCCAGAGGGAAGGCTTCCACCGTAACATAGTAGCTCCCCTGCCAGAAGCAAAGGTAGTTATCCTCCCCTACCCCTTCATCCCCTATTCCGGGCAGAAGGGGCTTTCTCATCCGATTCAAAGAATAAATGCCAAAGGCGGCTTCTGCATTCCCCATCCGATAGATGGTCAGCCTGAACGAGGAGTCCTCCCTGCTGTATTCCTGGGCAACAGCTTCGGTGAAACCATACTCCAGAAATATCTCCGCCCCACCGTTTATGAGATTGTAAAGCTCCTCTCCAACATAGCTCTCGGTCTCACCTCTGGGCTGCCACGGCCTGACTTCATCTGCTCCGGGAAGAAGAGCCTTCAACTGATAGGCATAGATGGGGCTAATAAAGAAAAAAGCCAACACGGTGGAGATTACCATGTAAATACACCCCTTCTTAAAACTCATAAGGGACCATCTTTTGCGGTACTTGTATTCTTTATCCATCTTAACTACAATCTTAAAATTATATTATAAAATGCAATGGTGTCAAACGGTTTTTGGTGGCGGCTTAGGGTAAGAGCTTGAATATCACCTCCAGCAGCAGGAAAAATATAATAAGGAGATGCGTTTATAGAAAGAATTTGTTGACAAAAAAGGGGCATCGTGTTAAAAGGTAAGGAAAATCTAGTTCAGAGCAAAGGAGTGGCGCACCAATGGAGGAGAAGGAGAGATTTGTCACCGAGATAACCCCTAAGTCGGAGGACTTTTCCCGCTGGTATACCGATGTGGTAAGGCGAGCGGAGTTAGCCGACTACACCACAGTAAAAGGGTGTATGGTGATTCGCCCTTACGGCTATGCCACCTGGGAAAAGGTTCAAGAATGCCTTGACCGCAGAATAAAGGAGACCGGGCATCAAAACGCCTACTTCCCTATGTTCATCCCCGAAAGCCTCCTTAAGAAAGAGGCAGAGCATGTGGAGGGCTTCGCGCCTCAGGTAGCCTGGGTCACCCAGGGGGGGGACGAACAGTTGGAGGAAAGGTTAGCCATCCGACCGACATCCGAAGCCATTATCTGCAGTATGTATTCCAAGTGGGTGCGCTCCTGGAGAGACCTCCCTATCCTGATAAACCAGTGGGTGAACATCGTCCGCTGGGAGAAGGAAACCCGTCCCTTCCTGCGAACCAGGGAGTTTCTGTGGCAGGAGGGTCACACCGTACACGCCACGGAGAAGGAAGCCGAGGAGGAGACATTAAAGATACTCGAAGTCTATCGTGATTTCATTGAAAACGACCTCGCCATCCCGCTCATCGCCGGGCTTAAGACCGAAAGTGAGAAGTTCGCCGGTGCCCTGAAGACCTATGCCGTTGAAGCCCTGATGACCGACGGGAAGGCGCTTCAGGCAGGCACATCTCATCACCTGGGACAACACTTTGCCAAAGCCTTCGATATCAAGTTTGAAGACAAAGACCAGAAGATGAAATACGCCTGGCAGACCTCCTGGGGGGTCACCACCCGCCTTGTCGGGGCTATTATAATGACCCATGGGGACGATTCGGGCTTAATCCTCCCGCCCAAAGTAGCTCCCATCCATGTAATAATCATCCCCATACCGGCTGCCGGCTGGCAGAAGAAAGTACTCCCTCTGGTGAAGGAGGTGGAGAGGAGACTGAAGGGAATTGAGCTGCGGGTTCAGGCAGACCTGCGGGAAGTTTACTCGCCCGGATGGAAGTTCAGCGAATGGGAGATGAGGGGGGTCCCCTTGAGGTTGGAAATAGGCATGAAGGAGGTAGCAGAAAAAAGGGCGGTAGCAGTCCGCAGAGATACCGGTGCCAAGATGCTCATTTCCCTCGTAGACCTTGAAAAAGAGATTCCTCTTCTGCTTGCGGAGATCCAGAACAGCTTATTTAAAAAGGCGAAAAAGTTCCTCCAGGATAATACCCATACTGTTGACGATTACGACAAGTTCAAGGAGATAATTAAAACCAAGGGGGGGTTCATCTACTCCTTCTGGTGCGGTGACCCCCAATGTGAACAGAAGATAAAAGAGGAAACCACCGCCACCATCCGTGCCCTCCCTCTGAAGCCTGACCATGTCCCGGGGGGCTGTGTAAAATGTGGGCGTCCCTCAGCTCAACGGGTCTATTTTGCGAAAGCATATTAGCCTCTTGAATCATTTCCCCCCACCCCTCCCCCCGGAGCCGGGGGTGAGAGGGTTGCTCTGAATGCAAGCTGCAGATAGCGTAGCCTGATTCTCTGAAGCTCCCCCATAATGAACAACCCGCTTCTGCCCATCACCATTAAATTAACCCTGAGTATAAATTCTCCCTTGACAAATAGGCACCAAGAGAGTAATGTATATGACTATTTGGTCATTAAAATAACTTATTAGTCATTAATAGAACTAAGGAAAGGGAGAGGGAATATGGCTGAAGAGAGACTTTTGACCAAAAGGGAGGTGGTCGCTGAATTCCGTCGGCGCGAGATACTCCGCTCTGCCCAGGAGGTCTTCGCCCGGGAGGGATTCCAGGAAGCCACCATGGACAAAATTGCCCAAAATGCCGGTGTCTCTAAAGGGACCCTTTATCTGTATTTTAAGAACAAAACCGACCTCTTCTTCCAGGCAATCGATGAAAGGCTTAACGAATTTATATCCTTGATCCGCAAATCCCTGGAGGGTGACCATTCACCCTTGAAGAAGATATGGAATGTGGTCTCCACGCAAATGGAGTTCTTCGAAGACCACAAGGCATTCTTCAAGGTCTGCTTGAACATCAGAGGGGGGCTCTATCTGGAACATCCCCAGGAATATTTTGAGAGGCTCAAGGAGAAGTACCAACCCTATTTCAACGAGATAAGCCAGGTTGTAGAAGAAGGGTGCGAACAGGGCACTTTCTGTCAGGTTGAGCCGATGAAGGCAGCTTACCTCTTAGCCGAGATGATAAACTCACTGATTCTTTATCGCATTATCCACGAAACAACCAATCCCGTCACCCAGGATGAGAAGCTCATCTACAGGGTATTTTTAAGGGGATTTCTTAAGAAAGGAGCGGAGTAGAGATGAGGTTTTTCACCATACCTCTTATAGTTTCCCTAACGATGTCGTGGTGCTCTCTGCCGGTGAGGGCGCAGGAGGAAAGGCAATATACCCTGAGCCAGGTCTATCGTATTGCCTTGAAAATGAACGAGGAGATAAAGATAACCGAGGAGCAATATCAGCAGTCGGGTCATGCCATAACCAAGGCTCGCTCTGCCATCCTGCCCCATCTCTCTTTCAATTTCTTGGGCACCCACTACGACCGCAGCGTAATGTTCCCCATGGACCAGGAATTCTTGGAGATGTTTCCTTTAGAGATCGCCCCTTTTGAGATGATCCCTCAGAACGCTTACACCATGACCGTAAGCCTGGGGGTACTCCTCTACGATGGTGGTCGCTCCTGGAACCTCTATAATGGTGCCAAGACAAATAAGGAAATGACCGGCAACAATCTGAGACTAACCCGCCAGGGGATTCTCCTGGCTTCGGCGGCGGCGTATTATATCGTGATTAAGGCGCAGAAGGAAGTGGAGCTGACCCGCCAGTACCTGGAGCTGGCAGAAAAACAGCTCAAGGTTGCTCAGTCTCGCTTCCGGGTGGGAGAAGTGACCAAGACCGCGGTATTGCAGGCTGAGTTCGACCTGCTAAACTCACGGAGCGAGCTCATCCAGAAGGAGAATGAGCTAAAAATAGCCAAAGACAGGCTCTCCAGCCTGGTGGGGATTGAAGGGGACTATCAATTGGCAGAGCCCACCTCCCCTCCCATCCCCGAAGGAGCTCTGGACGAGCTGATCACATTTGCCCTTCAGAACCGGTTGGAGCTGAGGAATAACTCCCTGAATCAGAGGCTGGCTAACATGGAGATGGGGAATGCCAGAGGGAGATTTATTCCCACTGTATCGACCCAGGCTTCCTTTCTCCGCCAGAACGCCCTCTTCCCGTCGAAGGAATATGCCAGCATCGGCATAAATGTGGCTATTCCCATCTTCGACGGGGGGCTGGGGATAGCAGAAATGCGAGAAGCCAAATCAATGCAGGTACAGGCTCGCCTTAGCCGGGACAGGCTGGTCAAAAATATTGAACTGGAAATTACCGAGGCTTATCTGGGTCTGGATAGCCTCACCGAAGCGGTAAAGACCCTTGAAAAGCTGGTCCAACTGGCAGAGGAGAACTATCAACTCGTCTCGCGCTTCTTTGCGGTGGGCGAAGCTACCAGCCTGGAGCTCTCTCAGGCTTTGAACGCTCTGGACCGGGCGCGAAAAAATCTGACCAGCCTGAGATACGACCGCCACCTGGCAATCCTCAACCTGCAAAAGGTGGTCGGAATCTTTGCTGCTGAATATATCTATTGATGGAGGAAGAAATGAAGCACCTTTGGCGGTTAACTGTTTTTTCAATCCTGTTGGTGATTATTATCTCTATTGGATGCGCCGAGAAAGCCGAGGAGACCGGTGTCAATCAGGAAGCCCCAGCATCCCAAACCCAGATAGTTCGCTATCCTGTGGAGGTGAGCCCGGCTGCTAAGACCGATTGGGCGATGAAAATCTCCTCCACCGGAAGCTTACTCCCTTACACTGAGGTAGCGGTGAGCTCCGAGATATCGGGAACCATCAGCCAGGTTCTGGTGAATGTGGGTGACCGGGTTTCCAAAGGCACCGTACTGGCGAAGTTAGACGACACGGAGATAGCCCTCACCCTGAAGCAAGCAGAAGCGAACCTTTCCCAGGCGGAGGCGAACTTCCGCAGCGCCCAGCTCGAGCTCCAGAGGAAGGAGGAACTCCTTAAGGAAGAAGCCATTGCCCAGGGTGTCTATGATGCGTTCAAGACCCAATACGACCTGGCAAAAGCCGGGGTGGATGCGGCAAAAGCCTCGCTGGAGCTTACAAGGAAAAGGCTCCAGGATACTCTGATTAAGTCTCCTATCAATGGGCTGATAAAGCTCAAGATGACCGAAGAAGGACAGTATATCAATACCATGCGGAGTGGACCCCTCTTCTCGGTAATTCAGAGCAACCCCATCAAACTTAAGTTCTCCGTCCCCGAAGGCTATACTGCCGAGGTAAAGAAGGGTCAAACGGTGAAGGTCGGGGTCGATGCCTATCCAGGAGAGAGCTTCCCTGGTAAAGTGACCACTATCGACCCCCATGTAGACCCTCTGAGCCGCTCCATCGGGCTGGAAGCTCTCCTCCGCAATCCTGACCACCGCCTGAAACCAGGGTTCTTTGCCACTGTGGAATTGACCGTGAAGGTCATCTCCGATGCCATTGTTATATCGGACAAATCACTCATCAGGGAAGAGGATAAATTCTATGTCTTTGTAATATCAGACCAGACTGCCCACCAGCGGGTAGTGAAGCTCGGCCCTCAGCGGGAGGGAATGGTCCAGATAGCCAGCGGATTGAAAGAAGGAGAATTAGTAGTCACCCTCGGCAAGGAAGCTCTGAGCGAAGGAAGCCAGGTGCAGGTCACCAGACAGTAGAGAACAGGCTGACACCTTTTAAAAGCAACAGAACCCTTCACTTAAAGGTTAAAAGAAGGGATGAGAAAGCACCGAGGTGCAGCCCTCATAGGGCTCTTCATTATCGCCTTCGCTCTAAGGTCTTATGGCATCGGGAAGATAGGGCTAAGCGAGGACGAGGCGGGCAAACTGCTGGCAATAGATTCTTATATGAAGGGGGGTTTTACCCCTAATGCCGAGCACCCTATGCTGATGAAGACCCTCTCCCTCCTCTCGGTGAATGTGGTGAGGTGGCTGGGGCTGAAGGGGGGAGAGGAATGGGGGCTCCGCCTCCCCAACATCCTGTTCGGAGCTCTGTCGGGGGTGGTTATCTTCCTCCTTGCCGTGGAGCTCTTCGGAGGCTTGGTGGGGCTGTGGGCATTCTACCTGTGAGGGGTGGGGATTACCGCTATAACCTTCAACCGGGTGGGCAAAGAGGATACCCTGTTGGTCTTCTTTTTCCTGCTGGCTAATTATCTCTTCATAAAGGGGAAGAACATGACCCCGGGCAGAAGTCAGGAGTTCCTCTACTATAAAGGGGCGGCCTCCTTGGGGCTGATGTACGCCTCTAAATAGGTGGTCCCTTACGGGTGGCTCACTCTTTTCTATTACGATATTCTGAATCGCCGGAAGGACAATCCGTGGAAAATACCAGCTAAAACCTGGTATAAGATGATAGCGGTTTTTGTTCTCTTCTTCCTTATTGCCAATCCCATAGTTCTGCATCCCAAGGTGATAGGATACATAAAGAAATATTTTCTTCACAAGGATGTGTTCACCCATCACGGCTATCCCTTTAAGGGGGAGATTTACAAGAGCAAGGCGATTTACACCCTGTGGGGAGTCCCCTTCCATTATTACATTCTCTACCTGGGGGTTAAGGTTCCGGTCTCCATTTTGCTCCTATTCGGCATAGGGCTGGTAGTTCTCCTCAAAAGATACCGGCATGAGGGTTCGATATTCCTGCTACTGTGGTTTTTCGTCTGGCTCATTTTTATATCTTTACCGGGCGGTAAATTTGCCCGCTATATCCTCTCCTTGATGCCCGCGGTCTATCTTATAGCTGGCGTAGGGGTAGAATGGCTCTATCAGAAATTGAGGGGGTGGTGGGGCTCTTTATCTCCGAGCGTAAATATCCGGAGTCTCTCTATTTTATTCCTCTGCGCAGGACTGGCGATGCTGCTCCTGCACCCTGGATTGGTTGCTGCATTAAACCTTCCTTATAATAGCCTATACCTCAACTAACTGGGAGGGGGGAAAAGGGGATACTATTTCCCTCACGATGAGTTCTACGATGTGGGTCTGAGGGAAGCCTTCGCTTATTTAGGGGAAGAGGCACCCCAGGAGAGTATAGTGGTAGCGGACACCCCGAAGGCGTTCCAGCTCTTCTGTGAACGATATGGGCGAAGCGACCTCGTTTTCCAGCCCTTCTCAGTGAAGAAGCTGACCCTCGCTGAAGATGGGGTTTATTTCTTCCTGCTGCAGCCAGGAAGAAGATATCTGGAGAATCATAAAATATACCATCTTATCAGCCAGAGATTCTCCCCCGTTTATGTAGTCAGAATAAGGGGTCTGGAGGCGGTCTCCATTTATCGAATAGAAGGGAGGGAGGCTCTTAGCCAATTAGCACCTCTGGTAAGCATCCAGGGAGAGGAGGAAAGGGGTGAAAAACAATAAAATTCCGCTTCCTCATCTCCTTTATGACCAGCTGAAAAGCCTTCCCCGGGCGAGCAAGCTGGCATTGAGAGCGGCCATGAGTCTTTCGCTATTAAGCCTTCTGCTATGGAAGGTGAATCTCAGGGAGCTAAAGGGGCTCTTGCTATCATCGCAGTGGAGGCTGGTCTTAATGGCGGTATTAATATATGTCGGGGGCCAGATGCTCTGCTCGTATAAATGGCAGTTGCTCATGAAGTCGTTGGGAAGTCAGAGAGGCCTGCTCTCACTGGTGAAGCTCTACTTCATAGGGATGTTTTTCAACCTCTTCATGCCCACCATAATCGGAGGAGATGCCATCCGCATCTATCTGGCTTCGGATAATCTGGAGAAATTTCCCCAATCAGCCTCATCAGTATTTATGGAGAGGAGCACTGGACTGTTCGCCCTTTTCTCCATTGCCATTGTCTCTTCTCTTATCTTTCCGCTGAACCTTGGAAAGTACTCCAATAACTTCAGCTTTTACGGGATGTTAGCTTATGCCAAATTGAAACTCAAACATTACCACGAAGCAATCAGTATGTACGAGGAGATACTGCACAAGGCTCAGGAGCAAAATATATATGGTAAAGAGGGTCTGGATACCACCCTCTATTTCTACTCAGAATCCCTGCGCCGGGCGGAACGCTACGAGGACGCCCTTCAGGTTCTGAGACAGGTTATCGAATCCAACCGTGGGAAAAACAACTGGTTGCTGATCTACGGTCATCTCGATTCGGGCAGATGTTATGATATGCTGGGACAGCGGGAGAAGGCAATAGCCGGGTATGGGGAGGTTCTCCGGCTGAAAAACTACGAAAAGTCACACCGGAAAGCCAGAGAGTATCTGGAAACCCCCTATGTGGCCAGGAATTGAGCGGGCAAGATATGAAGACCAGACCTCGAAAAGGTTAGAGGCTCACCCAGGCGAATAAAAGTCTATCCTCTGCAGTTGCTGTCGCAGGGGGGAAGTGAGTTCCTCCAGAGGGGGAATATCCACCCCCCGGGCAATAGATGCACACTTGTTAATAAACCCATCCAGCCAGCGGCTGACACCTTCTGCCTCAACGAGCTCGGGTCGGCGGGCAGCTAATCCACTGAGAATAACCCTGTTACCAGCAAACCCGAACTCAGCCAGATAGGGGTATTCATCAGTCAAAAGTTCCTTCAGATAGAGGAGATAGGTAGTAGATACGAAGCTCCCCAGCCTTTGTCGCATATGGGAGTAGACAAGCTCCACCGCCTTTAATAGCAACCGATAATCTCCACTTCTCTCCAGCTCCAGTATCGATGTCTCTAAGGCTGATGTCCCCCCTTGTTGCAGGTTGTCAACTATCTGGTTGTGCTGTTGACGCACCAGCTCTTTCTCCTCTCCAATATCTATGGTGCCTGGCTCCCATTGACGCTTTATCTTTCTGACCACTTCCCCTCCCCTCAATATGAGGGTTGTCAGAGTAGGAGTTTCGCCGGGAATGAACTCTGTTTGCACCTGAAAAACCTCACCCTCATATTCCACCTGTGAGAGGTCACCCAGAGGTATAAGGGGTTCTGATGATAGCTCCTCCTTTGCGGAGGGGGTTTGCTTTATTGCCTTCATTCCCCGATAAGAGGGAGGTATCATCTCTTCTATCTCTAAGATAAAATTTCCTTCTTTCCAGGGAAGTATTTGCTCCAGAGCCTCCCTCCCCTTGAGTCCCCCCAGCATCACGCTCACCACATCTCCCTGAAGGAATAGGAACTCTCCCTTCTCTTTTTCAGAACTGACTTGCAATCTGCCGGAGAGCCCATTCCTCTCCACCAGCTTCAGCAAAGCTATCAGCCCCATATCCTCCAGCTCGCCCCCCAGAGGTGAGGTAGGAGGGAGTCTCTTGCCGAGCATCAGAAGAGCCTGAATACGCGCCCTCGCCTCTCGGAGTCGGAAGGGCTTTATGAGGTAGTCGTCTGCCCGAAATTCTTGGGCTTTGATGAGCCCAATAAGCTCCTTTTCTGTCAGCATACAGATAGTGGGGACAGCGAATAGTGGAGGGATTCCAGCCATAGAATTGAAGAAATCTATCCAGCTCCTACCAGAGATTATCGCTTCAGTGATTATCATCAGTGGCTTCTGATGGGTTAAAAACTGGTAGGCTTGGTCGAAACTCTTCGCTGTGTGGCATGGATAACCGAGGTTGGCTACGGCTGCTTCCACCTTCTTCACCACATAGGGCTCCTCCCCTATTATCAGGATGGGATTCTCTTCCATGGGGGGACTATTCAGGCTCCTTGGCTTCCAGCCTGTGCCTTTGCTCCACTGCACAGAGGGAGTCGGTAATTAGCCGGATGACGGACAACACCGTCTTTTCAAAATCTATGTTATTGTGGGTAGGGCAATTATAATGTTCTGCCATCTCAATGATATATTTCTGTATGCGGTAGATGGAGTCGAAATTCTCTAAATACCTCTTGAAAGGACGCCGAGAAGCAGTATCCTGCCGGATGACGAACCTCTGCCGATAGGAATTCTTATCCAACACTACGATGACTACCTCAATTATATACGCTTTGTCCTCGTACGCCCTCAGATTGATAAAACCTGGTACCACATGCACCCCGTCGATAATCATGTGCATGTTTTCCTCTATCGCCCGGTCGATCATCGCCCTAATGCATACGGTCACCCGCTCTACCTGTTCTCTGAAGGCGCCAATCACTGGGTCGGCCTTATCTATGAAGGGATAGTCGAGCTCTTTCCAGGCGGCATAAGAAGATGAGTGAACAACCGGCAATAGGTCAGGGGAGAACATAATTCGCATAATCTGCCGCAAAGAGTCGGTGGAGACAACCCGGGAGATTCCCAGCCTGTGAGCTACTTCAGCCGAGAGGGAGGACTTACCAGCACCGGTGGCACCACCGATGAGAACCACCACCGGGCGGTCGCTGGTGGAATGCTTTCGCCAGATGAGGTATCGCTCGGCAATGCTCTTCCCGTAGTTCTTAAGCAGAGCATTGAAGGTCAAATTCTTAAGCTCGCTATAGCTCACCTCGCTCCTCTTCTGCCCGGTAAGGGTAGCTTCAATCTGGCGAGCTACATCATAGGCGTTGTTGGGTTCCAATCCAGCAGCTTGAATAGACTGAGAGAGTATCCCTTTGGAAAAGGGGAAACCCGAGTCCTCATCCTGAACAAAGATGGAAACTGGTGGCTGCTTTCGCATACGATAGCTGCGACTGGTATCTTCTCCGAACTCCTTAAGCAACAATCCCTCCACTATCTGGGCAAGCTCCTCCTTCTCAATGATCTCCCTCCCTTTAATGGTCTCCCTCACCGTTAAAGCCAAACGATAAGCTTCCTGGAAGTTCAGACCGATATCCATAAGGGAGTGAGTCATAATTCCCCTGGAGAAGGGCATCTTCTCCTCTCCACTCACTACCCAGGGGTAAGTGCTTTTTGCCATTGAAGAATGACTCCAATCCTTTTTATATCTAATTGATTTAATTGAATTTTACTAATTATGACAAAAAAAGTCAAGAGAAAATAGTTTCATATTCTCTCTGAGCTTGATTAAAGGGGATAGATTGAAAACTATACCCCTTCCCCAGATTACCTTTAACCCCCCAGCAGCTGGTGAAGGAGCCCATAGCGAACCCCCTTTATGCTTACCACTATCTCCTCCCTCCTGTATCTCTCCAAGAAAGTGTAAAGTATGGCGGCTCCCGCCAGGATGATGTCTGCCCTGAGGGGGTGAAGGGCAAGCCTTTCCCTCCGCTCAGCTACGGGAAGAGATTTAAGCCTCTTAATGACTTCTGCCAGTTGAGGGATGGCCAGCTTCTGCCGCTCCACCTGCCGGGGGGCGAACTCCCTTAAGCCAAGCTCTACCGCCATCAGGGTGCATATCGTCCCTCCTACGCCAAAAGCCAGAGCTGAGCTGTCAGCCTGGGGAAGGGAGGATAATTGCTGCCGGAGATTATGAAGGAGCCCCTCCCAATCCTCATCCCTCACCGGGTCGCCGCGTAGATACTGCTGGGTAAGACCAACCGCCCCTACAGGCAAGGAGACCACCTCCTCTATCACCCCCTTTTTCCCATAGATTACTTCTGTACTACCTCCACCAATATCGAGGACCAAAAGGGGGTCTTTGTCAATATCATATCCCCGGATAATGGCAAGAAAGGTGAGTCTCGCCTCCTCATCGCTGGAGATGATGCGGAGACGCAAGCTACACTCCCTTTCCACTCTAAGGACGAAATCCCTGGCATTGACAGCTATTCTTAGAGGATTGGTTCCCACTGCGGCGAGCTTCTCCACCTGATAGGAATGGTAGGTTCGGGCGAAGTCCTTAAGGCTGGCTATGGTTCGTTGAATTGCTCTCTCAAGGAGCCTCCCCCCGGGGGTCAAACCCTCTCCCAGGCGGGTCATCAGGGTGAGGTCTTTTCTTATGCTCAATCCCCCGTCACGGTTCGGCTCACCAATGAGGAGATGGAGTGAGTTAGTTCCCACCTCTATGGCGGCGCAAGGGGAAGGGAGGAAACTCATTGCTCCCCTCTTCTGTCTTTGTGGTAGGTTATGGCTCGTCGTCGAAGCCGATTTCGTTAAAGGGGTTAACCACGCTGGAAGCTATGTTGGAAAGATGAGCACTCACCCGACGGAAATAGCGAGCCAATAGAATAAGCACCACACACTTCCCCCTGGGAATGGTGCCTTCGGTGACCACATCCTTTATCAGTCGATCGCAATTTGCCTTGATCTTTTTGTGCTTCTCCATAACCTCTTTTGCCTCGTCGAGTCGGCTGTCGATGAAAGCGTCGATTGTCTGCTGAAACATCGGGTGAATAAGCTGGCGCATCTCATGGCATTCCTCCACATACTTGTCCGAACCCAGCTCTTCATCATATAATCTGCCCAGTTCAAAGATGCTCTTGGTGTAATCCCCTATCCGCTCCACATCGATAACAATGCTGATCAGAACCAGACAGGCAGGGAGGTCTTGCTTGGGGTTGACCGTCAGATGCTCCAACATCATCCTCCTCACCACCTTCTCCCCCCGGTTGATTTCCACATCGTATTTGTGGAGGTCGATGTCGGCTTCACGATTATACATCAGGGAATCGACCGCCGTGGAGAACATCTTCTCCTCTCTCTTGAGCATTTTCCTGGTCTCTTCCAGGGCCTGGAGAAGAAGCCCCCGTGCTTTTCGTCTGTCAAATATATACCTAAACAATTAGCCACCTCCAGAATAAAACTATAGAAATTGGGACAACGTAAAATATAACAATTATATAAATTATAGCATACCGGCGGGCATTAGTGACTACCTCTGATATCCAATTGGAGCAGTAAATGGGGATTCTCCTCAATAGCTTAAAGGGGAGGAAAAGCAGGGTTCCCGAGACATTAAAGGTAAGGTGCACGAAGGCGATGGTGATAGCCGCGGGATTGCCGGTGACCAGTGAAGCCATAATGGCGGTTACCGAGGTTCCAATATTGGCACCTAAGGCGTAAGGAAATACCTGCTCTATGGTTAGAATCCCCGCTCCCGCCAGGGGGACGATAAGGGATAGGGTCACCGAGCTGCTCTGAATTATAGCGGTAAGGACAAATCCCAGCAACAGCCCCCGGAGGATGTTCTTAAATAGGTATTCGTGGATGAACCTCTCTGCTCTTCTGACCACCAGCTTTTTCAGCAGGGAGACCAAGCTCCTCAGGGAGAGAAATAGTATAAGCAGAGCCACCACCAGAGAGAGGATGCTGGTGTGCCTGGTGGCATCCAGCAGGAGGTTAACCGCCGGTCGGGTGATAAGCTTCAAAGGACTGGCAATCTTTATCAACCCCACCTCGGAGAAAAGCCGGTACATCAATGACGATACCCACTGCAGGTACCCGGTGTTTATCTCTATGAGCATAAAGATGATAACCGCCATGATGTTGAAGAGGTCATGCACAATAGAGCAGGCAAAGGCTTTCCTGAACTCCTCTTTTCTGGTAATGAAAGCCAGAGAGACCAGGGTGTTGGTTACCGTGGTGCCGATATTAGCTCCCAGAACGATGGGGATGGCATTGGCTATGGGAATGCCTCCCCCCGCCACCAAAGCTACCACCATAGAGGTGGTAGCGGAGGAGCTCTGGATGATGCTGGTAGTCAAAAGTCCGATGAAGAGCCCCACCAGAGGGTTAGCGGTTGTCCTGATGAGCTGCTCGGCAAAGCCGCTGCCGAAAAGCTGAAGGGAAATGCCCATCAGCTCTATACTGACAAAGAAGC
>NJBL01000043.1 GCA_005223145.1 bacterium (candidate division B38) B3_B38
CCTATATCCAGTAGCTCTCCGCAAGATTAAAACTAAATAATCATCAGCTCAAACCAATAATATATTAACCTTTTAGGTGGCGAGATGGAGCAGAAAATCATCTTGGGTCAATAGCTTGATCGATAAAAATAGCTGCCCATTGGTTTACTAAAAGAGTCGCCACCCTCCTGAAAAGGAGATGCACCCTTCTCAGCCCGAATAAGAGCATAAAGAAACAACTGTGATCTATTGTTGAAGTGGCAATAAATTTCTCAAAATTCGAATTAATTTCATTTTTTTCTTGAAATTTTCATAGGAAATGTGCTATCAATTTATATATAATATATGTAAAGCAAAAAGTCATGTATATAGAACAAGAGTAATCAAAGATTATGAGAAAGTTATTATGCCTGCACTCTACCAGATAATCATCGTGCTTTGGCATGAGCATGATGTCTTATGAGGAAGGAGAATTCGCAGCTGGTAGCTTTATCTTCCGGTCAGAAAAGGATTTGGGGCTTATTCTCCTCACCGCGGTGGTGGGGGAGGTTTTTAACCAATTTTAAAAAAGGAGTTATGCATCATGACACGGCAGCAATCTTTCATAGTTTCGGTTTTTTTGGTCTTCATTACTGTCCTCTCGGGTATGGTGTTTGGGCAGCGGGTGATTGACCTGGATAAGGTGTGGGGGGATATGCGAGTGCTGGGCATTGATTCTCAGGATCAATCTGGCTGGGCGGTGGCCTATGGGGACATCAACGGCGATGGTTATGCTGATATAATTATCGGTGCTTCTGCGGATGACCCCGGTGGTAGCTCCGTGCCCGGGGAGGTCTATGTCATCTTCGGCTCCGGCAACCCACCTTCATCTATCGACCTGACCTCCCAATCAGCCGACATCACCGTCTACGGGGCTACTGTTGGCGATGAGTGTGGCTATGCAGTGGCCAGCGGGGATGTGAACAATGATGGATATGACGACATAATTATCGGTGCACCACATCCTAATACCCCAGTTAGTTTTGGTACCGGGGAGACCTATGTCATCTTTGGCTCCAGCTCACCACCTTCCACTATCGATTTGTTCACCCAATCAGCCGACATCACCGTCTGCGGGGCTTATAATGAAGATGAATTAGGCTGGGCGGTGGCCAGTGGGGATGTAAATGGAGACGGATATGACGATATTATCATTGGCAACCCTTGGGCTACCCCTGATATAATTCCTGAACGATATGCGGCCGGGGAGACCTTCGTCATCTTCGGCAATATTTTCTCATCACCCACAACTATCGACCTGAGCACGGAGGCAGCCGACATCACCATAAGCGGGGCTGATGCCTCGGATCGGTCTGGCTCTGCGGTTTCCAGCGGAGATGTGAATGGCGATGGATATGATGATATAATCGTTGCTACTTGTTATGCTAAGTCCGGTACCCCTGCACGCTCTTATGCCGGGGAGACCTATGTGATTTTTAGCTCCAGCGCACCACCAGCAACTGTAGACTTGAAAACTCAAGCCGACATCACCGTCTGCGGGGCTGCTTTCGAGGATTTCTCTGGATGGGCAGTGGCCAGTGGAGATGTAAACGGCGATGGATATGAGGATGTTATTATCGGAGCACCTTTCGCTGACGCCGGGGGAGGGGAAAATGCCGGAGAAACCTATGTCATATTCGGCAGCAGTTTTTCATCATCGCCCTATACCATAGATTTGAGCACCGATTCAGCCGACATCACTGTCTGCGGGACTGATTCTTATGATTACTCGGGCTGGGCAGTGGCCAGCGGGGATATTAACGGCGATGAGTATGATGATGTAATCATCGGTGCTACATTTGCTGCCCCCGGTGGGCGCAACGGTGCCGGGGAGACCTATGTCATCTTTGGATTCAGCACACCATGGCCTGCAAAATATACTATTGACTTGAGTGTTCTACCAGCTGACATCACCGTCTGCGGGGATGATGCTGGTGATGAGAGCGGCTATATGGTGGCCAGCGGGGATGTGAACGGCGATGGATATGACGACCTCATCATCGGTGCCCTTTATGCTGACCCCGGTGGACGCACCGATGCCGGGGAGACCTATCTCATTGCAGGCGGCGGCTCCTTTATCACCGCTCACGGTCTGGGCGGCAAAAGCCGGATAAATTCCTTCAGCCTGCTGGGGAGAAGCTGGGGTGGGTTCAAAGCCTTCGGAGCCGTGAACAGCCAGGGTGAGGTCCATCTGGCCACTGGTGACCTGGATGGGGACGGGCACCATGAGATTGCCGCCGGGCATGGCGAGGATGGAAAGTCCTGGGTCAAGCTCTTTGAGGTGGACGGTTCCCTCATCCGCACCTTCAAAGTCTTCGAAGCTTACAACAGCGGTGGTGAAGTTCATCTGGCCATAGGGAACTTTGATGCCGACCTGAATGATACGGAGATAGCCGCAGCTCATGGCGAAAGGGGGCAGTCGTGGGTCAAGCTCTTCAAAGCCGATGGCACCTTCATCAGAATCTTCAAAGCCTTTGGCAAAGCCAATACTCAGGGTGAGGTTCATTTAGCATCTGGTGATTTGAACAGGGATGGGATTGATGAGATAATCGCCGGTATGGGAGAGGGCGGCAGCTCCTGGGTGAAAGTATTCAACCTCTGGGGGGACTTCATCCGCTCTTTCAAAGCCTTTGGAGCGGCGAACATCGGCGGTGAGGTGCATGTGGCGGTGGGGAACTTTGATGCCGACCCCGCTGTGGAGATAGCCGTAGCTACCGGTTATAACGGGGGAAACAAGGTCAGGTTGTTTGAAAAGGACGGCACACTTATCAGGCAATTTAAGGCGTTTGGGTTTGGCGGCAACCCCAACGGCGATGTGCAGATAGCTGCGGCTGATATAGATAACGATGGAGTTGATGAGATACTCTGCGCCCACGGTGAGGGAGGCAGCTCCATGGTCAAGGTGTTTAAGGCTGATGGCACCTTCATCCGCAGCTTCAAAGCCTTCGGTGGGGTAAACGCCCAGGGCGAGGTCCACTTAGGCAGAAGCAACAACTGATAGGCTTACTTTTAGCATAGCCAGGCGAGAGCTTCAGGCTAAAGGGATGCCAGCTTGAGGCGATTCTCTACTGCTCATATTGTTTCCTGTATAAATAAAGCACGTTTGTTGCAGATGCCTCCCCGAAAATGCCACATTTATTGAATTCAATTTTAATCTTAGGCTTCGCCAGAGTGCCTGAGTAAAATATTGATTTTTAATATCAATTTGCTTGGGTAGGGGGGATTTTTATCAAGCAAATAGGGCATATTCTGCACTCGTCCAGAAAGGCCATCCTTTTTTAAAATAGAGTGAAAATCTCAGCAGCGGCTTTTTTAAAAATGTTGAAATTCAATACATTTTTTTCTTGACAATATCAGCAGTTGTGTGATAATTATTTACTATATTCTCTCTATCAAGAAAGGAGATATGATAATCGAGAGTAATACAAGGTTATGAAAAAGATTTTTCACTCTGAGTTTCTACCAGATGATTATTCTGCTCAGAGCTGGGGGATAAGCATAAATTGCGTAGAGTTTATTTATCATTCATACAAATAGCAAATGGTCTGTAGTTCTCCTCACCGCAGTGGTGGGAGAGGTTTTTAACCAATTTTAAAAAAGGAGGTATGCATCATGACAAAGCAGCACTTTTTCATAGTTTTGGTTTTTCTGGTATTCATCCTTGTCACCTCAGGGGTTCTGTGTGCGCAGCGGGTGATTGACCTGGATAAGGTGTGGGGGGATATGCGGGTGCTGGGAGATAAGCCAGATGACCAGTCGGGCGACCGCATTGCGCACGGGGATATCAACGGTGATGGCTATATGGACATCATCATTGGTGCCGCTTATGCTCGCAATTGTGCAGGGGATACCTATGTGATTTTCGGCTCCAGCTCACCACTGTCAACAATTGACCTGAGCACCCAATCCGCCGACATCACCGTCTGCGGGGGTTATGAGCTTGATTATTCTGGCTATGCGGTGGCCAGCGGGGATGTCAACGGTGATGGATATGATGACCTTATCATCGGTGCCCCTTATGCTGACCCCGATGGACGCTCCAATGCCGGGGAGACCTATGTGATATTCGGCAAGATTTTCTCATCACCTACAATTATCGACCTGAAAACGGAGGCAGCCGATATCACCGTCGGCGGGGATCATGGTGCTGATTATTCTGGCCATGCGGTGGCCAGCGGGGATATCAACGGTGATGGATATGATGACCTTATTATCGGTGCCCCATGGGCTGACCCCGGTGGACGTTCCGGAGCCGGGGAGACCTATGTCATCTTCGGCGACAGTTTCTCATCACCGCCTTACACCGTAGATTTGAGCACCCAATCAGCCGACATCACCGTCTGCGGGGCTGCTGATATTGATGAGTCTGGTCATGCGTTGGCCAGCGGGGATGTGAACAATGACGGATATGATGATGTTATCATCGTTGCCCCATATGCTGACCCCGGTGGACGCCTCATGGCCGGGGAGACCTATGTCATCTTCGGCTTCAGCTTCCCCTCACCACCTTACACCATCGATTTGAGCTCATGGCCGGCCAATATTACCGTCTGCGGGGATGATGAGCGTGTTGGCGGTGATACTGGCATACCTGTGGCCAGCGGGGATGTGAACGGTGATGGGTACTGTGATGTAATAATAGGTGCCCATGGGGCTTCCCCCGGTGGACGCCCCGGGGCCGGGGAGATTTATGTAATCTTCGGCAAGATATTCTCAACACCTGTAATTATCGACCTGAGCACAGACTCAGCCGACATCACCGTCTGCGGAGCTGTTGCTTATGATTGGTCTGGCAGTGCGCTGGCCAGCGGGGAGGTAAACAATGACGGATTTGACGACATTATCATTGGTGCTAATGGGGCTGACCCCGGTGGTCGTGACAAAGCCGGGGAGACCTATGTCATCTTCGGCAAGATTTTCTCATCACCTACAACTATTGACCTGAGCACCACACAAGCCGACATCACCGTCTGCGGGGATGATGCTTTTGATAATTCTGGCTGGGCGGTGGCCAGCGGGGATGTAAACGGCGATGGATACCATGATGTAATTATCGGTGCTCCTTGGGCTGACCCCGGTGACCCTCCACGCTCTTATGCCGGGGAGACCTATCTCATTGCAGGTGGTGGTGCCTTTATCACCGCTCACGGTCTGGGTGGCAAAAGCTGGATAAAGGAGTTCAACCTGCTGGCAAATGGCTTGAATAGCTTCAAAGCCTTCGGAGCGGTGAACAGCCAGGGTGAGGTCCATCTGGCGGTGGGTGATGTGGATGCCGACAGCCTGGATGAGATTGCCGCCGGTCAGGGCGAGGGTGGAAAGTCCTGGGTCAAGTTCTTTGAAGTAAACGGCTCCATTATCGACTCCTTCAAAGCCTTCGGAGCAGCTAATACCAACGGTGAGCTCCATCTGGCCATAGGGAACTTTGATGCCGAACCCTCCGATAACGAGATAGCCGTAGCTCAGGGTGAAGGGGGGCAGTCGTGGGTCAAGGTCTTCGAAATTGATGGTACATTCAAAAGAGCCTTCAAAGCCTTTGGTGCTGCCAATGCTCAGGGGGAGGTCCATCTGGCGGCAGGTGACCTGGAGAATGCCGATGGGATTGACGAGATAGTAGCCGGCATGGGAGAGGGCGGCAGCTCCAGAGTGAAGATATTCAGCTATGATGGAAGCGTCATCCGCTCCTTCAAGGCATTTGAGTCTGCTGATAATCCCGGCGGTGAGGTGCGTCTGGCGGTGGGGAACTTTGATGCCGACGCTGACCTGGAGATAGCCGCATCCACCGGTTATAACGGCAAAAACAAGGTCAGGCTATTTGAGAAAGATGGAACCCTTATCAGGCAATTCGCTGCCTTTGGTTCTGGTGGCAACCCCAACGGTGATGTGCAGATAACCGCGGCTGATATAGATGACAATGGCATTGATGAGATACTCTGCGGTCATGGCGAAGGAGGGGGATCCTGGGTCAAAGTGTTCAAGGCTGATGGTACCTCCATCCTCAGCTTCAAAGCCTTCGGTGGAGTAAACGCCCAGGGCGAGATACACCTGGCAAGATGCAAATACTGATGGGATTATTTTTAGTATCGTAAATAGATTGGTGCTAATCCTCAGGCTCAGGACCTCCGTAAAAGGAGTATTCAGCACAAAACCGGGAACAGAATTTTTTATCCCCCTTGTCCACAGCACACTCATCGCAGAATAGCTTACTGCATATGGGGCAGCGATGCAGCTCTTCTTCCTCCACTTCAGCAGAACATACTTCGCACTTCATACCTTTCATCCTTTAGGTTAATTTTATATAAAAATAATAGCATATTATCAAAGTAATAGCAATCCCTTTCTGTAAAGGTAATCCCCCTTACTGACAGCGGATGGCGGAATTATAATACTTTTTAAGTAAAGCAAAAAGGGGAAATTTAAACTACTCAGATAGCCAATAGATGCAGAGTTATTTCCCTTGACAGTAAGGGCGGTTTTTAGTATTATTAATTAGTAAAATTATTTGAGATATGGCGGTGTAGCTCAGTTGGTTAGAGCACGCGGCTCATATCCGCGGCGTCCGGGGTTCAAATCCCTGCACCGCCACCAAGATTGCATTTATATTTAATCTCTTACGGAGGAATGGCATTTTTAGAATAGATTGCATATTCAAAGAAGCAAAAAGCTCTATGAGCGTAAAGCAAATGGTGAAGACCAGGAGCCTGGTTCTGCTCAAAGTGAGAAGAACCCTGTCCCGCTATCGGATGATAGAGGCGGGCGATGGGGTGCTGGTGGGAGTCTCTGGCGGACCCGACTCTGTATCTCTTCTTCATCTTCTCTGGAGTCTGAAGGAGGAACTGGGATTCTCCCTGGCGGCGGCTCACCTCAATCATCGCTTAAGGGGGAAGGAGTCTGATGGGGATGAAGACTTCGTGCGCCAGATGGCGTCGAAGCTGGGAGTGCGGCTGATAACTGAATCGGTGGAAGTAGGCACGGTGGCGGAGAGGGAATCCCTCAATTTAGAGGAGGCTGCCAGAAAGGAGCGCTATAGCTTTTTACTGAAAACAGCAAAATCCCTCTCCCTTTCTAAAATTGCTGTGGGTCATACCAGAAGCGACCAGGCGGAGACCTTTCTGCTGAGGTTGCTTCGAGGCTCTGGAATGAGGGGGCTCGCCTCCATCTACCCCGTAAAGGATAGCATCTTCATCAGACCCCTGATAGAAACCAGCCGCGAGGAGATTATCGCCTACCTTGAGGAAAATAACCTGGGATACAGGGTGGATTCCTCAAACTACGACCTGTCCTTTAAAAGAAACTACATAAGAGGAGTTCTGCTTCCCTTGCTGGAAAATAGTGCCAGCAAGAATATAGAGGAGATATTATCCAGAACCGCAGAGGTTCTGCGGGAGGAGGACGATTTTTTAAACTCCCGTACCACCCATCTGTTCGGCAAGCTGGCAAGAATTGAAGATGGAGCAGTGATCTTTAATGCCTCGCAGCTTAGGGAACAGCACCTGGCACTAAGGAGAAGACTACTACGAGAGGCAATCTCCCACCTGAAGAGTGATACCCTGAGCATAACCTTCGATCACGGGAAAAAAGCTCTCCAACTTCTCAACGAAGAAAAAAGAGGGAAACGGATTTCTCTGCCAGACAAGGTCATAATAGAGAGAAGGGGTGGAGAACTGGTCATCCGGAGGAAAGAGCCTCCTCCAGTAGAAGAGTTTTTTTATGAAGTAAGCCTACCCGGGGAAGCGTATATCAGGGAGGTGAATCAGAAATTTAAGCTCACCTCACTTCCTTTAGAGGAGTTTCGGCGCCGTTACCACTTGCAGGCTGGCGGCTGTGCTTTCCTCGACCGGGCAAAGCTATCCCAACCGCTCATCGTGAGAAACAGAAGGAGTGGGGACTACTTCTTCCCTTTAGGGGCAAGGGGATATACTAAGCTGAAAAATTTCTTCATAAATAAAAAAATACCCCGCGAAGAACGGGATAAATTACCACTTTTCATATCCCGAGGGAAGATATGTTGGGTAGCAGGGGTCCAAATCGGAGAAAGCTTTAAAGTATCTGACACAACCAAGGAAGTGGTAATTATTGAGAGGGGGTAACATGCCTGTAAAAGAGCAAGTGCTTTATACAGAAAAAGATATCAAAAAACGGCTCGGCGAGATCGCCAAACAGATCTCAGAAGATTATACCGACAAGGAGATCAGTGTGGTTGGGGTTCTTAAAGGTTGCTTCGTATTTATGGCTGATTTGATAAGGGAGCTCACCGTGCCCTTGACCTGCAGCTTTGTGCAAGTCCATACCCGTGAAGGGGAAGAGGGCTCACTCATCAGCAAGAATATCTTATATACCTATAAATTTGACATAGCCGGCAAGGATGTTTTACTAATAAGCGACATCATTGATACCGGTGTTACTCTTCATTACCTGGTGAACCACCTTAAGGAGATGAAGCCGAACTCTCTGAAGCTCTGCATCCTGCTGGACAAGCCAGAGCGGAGAAAGGTGGATATGGAAGCCGATTATGTTGGTTTTACCATTCCCAATCATTATGTCTTCGGCTATGGCTTAGATTACATGGAGAGGGCTAGGGACATCCCTTACATCTCCTTTTATAAAGAATGATAACCTTCAGCCCGTAATAAGAGGGATAGCCCGGTCAAGTAATGAGTTTTGAGATGTTTACATTGCAGAGGAGGGTTAAGTGAAACCGACCCTAAGGAGCTTAACTGTATGGATGGTGATTATTGCCATCGCCTTTCTCTTATGGCACCTGGTCCAGACAACCCAGAAGCAACAGCAGGAGATCGTCTTCAGCGACTTTTTGAGAGATGTCGAAAGGGGAAACATTGCGGAGGTCACCATCATCGGCAATAAGATAGAAGGGAAGTACGCTGGCAGTGAGAAGACCTTCTTCACCTATTCCCCTGACTACGATGAACTGGTTAATATTCTCCGTCAGCATAAAGTCCGCATTAAAGCCAAAGAGCCCAGCCAGAGCCCCTGGTTGGCAGCTATGATCTCCTGGGCTCCTATGGTCATCCTGATAGGGATTTGGATATTCTTTATGCGTCAGATGCAAAGCGGGGGAAACAAAGCGCTCTCCTTCGGCAAAAGCAAAGCCAAGATGATATCCAGCCAACACAAGAAGGTTACTTTCAAGGATGTAGCCGGAGTGGACGAAGCCAAAGATGAGCTTCAAGAAATTATCGAGTTCCTCAAAGACCCCCAGAGGTTTCAGAAGCTGGGAGGAAGAATACCGAAAGGAGTTCTCCTGATGGGTCCCCCGGGTACAGGCAAGACCTTGTTAGCCAGGGCTATTGCCGGGGAGGCTAATGTACCCTTCTTCTCTATAAGCGGTTCCGACTTTGTGGAGATGTTCGTCGGGGTAGGAGCTTCCAGGGTGCGCGACCTCTTCGAACAGGGGAAGAAAAACTCCCCCTGCATAATCTTCATCGACGAGATCGATGCGGTGGGGAGGCATCGTGGAGCCGGTCTGGGAGGTGGTCATGATGAAAGGGAGCAGACATTGAACCAGCTCCTGGTGGAAATGGATGGCTTTGACACTAACGAGGGGGTCATCCTAATCGCCGCTTCCAATAGACCCGACATACTTGATCCCGCCCTGCTGCGACCCGGCAGGTTCGACCGAAGGATTGTCATCGATCTCCCGGACATAAGGGGGAGGGAAGGGATATTTAAGGTGCACACTCGAAACATACCCCTGGGATCCGATGTTGACCTCAGCATTATCGCCAGGGGAACCCCTGGCTTCTCAGGGGCAGACATAGCCAATTTGGTCAACGAAGCTGCCTTAGCAGCTGCTCGTTTAGACAAAAGGGCAGTAGATATGGAAGATTTCGAGGCGGCTAAAGATAAGGTGCTTATGGGAGTTGAGCGGA
Organism: bacterium (candidate division B38) B3_B38; assembly: GCA_005223145.1. Classification (GTDB taxonomy): domain Bacteria; phylum Acidobacteriota; class B3-B38; order Guanabaribacteriales; family B3-B38; genus Guanabaribacterium. The sequence continues at coordinate 9,906 of NJBL01000043.1, forward strand.
AAAGCCTTATCATTAGCGATGAAGAGAAAAGAAACACCGCCTATCACGAAGCCGGACATGCCCTGGTGGCTATGCTAACCCCCGCTAGCGACCCCATTCACAAGGTTACCATAATCCCCCGGGGGAGGGCTTTGGGAGTTACCCAACAGCTCCCCATCGATGACCGTCGCACTTACACCAAACAGTACCTCGAAAGCCAGCTGCGGGTTCTGCTGGGAGGTAGAGCTGCCGAAAAGATTCTCCTCCAAGACCTAACCACCGGGGCAGGAACCGACCTTGAAAGGGCAACCGAGTTAGCCAGAAAGATGGTCTGCGAATGGGGTATGAGCGACAACATAGGACCCCTGACCTTTGGCGGGAGAGAAGAACAAATCTTTATCGGCAAGGAGTTCGCCCGACATCAGGACTACAGTGAAAAAACAGCAGTACTCATAGACCAGGAAGTGAAACGGATTATCACCGAAAACTACGAAGCCTCTAAAACGCTCCTTAAAGAGAACATGAAAGTCCTTCAGGCCATAGCCGATAAGCTGCTGGAGCGGGAGGTGCTCGACTATGAGGAGATAAAGGCAATCATTGAGGGGAAACCTCTGAAATCCAGAGCCAAACGGACATCTCCTCTTACCAAAGTCGCTAAAAAGGAGAGAGTCAAGCGGATTAGCCGAAAGGCAACCCTGAAACCTTCTCCTACCCCTTGAGGGGAAGGACAATATTAAACCCTCCCCAGCCAAAAAGCCTGATAGTCTGGCGGAAGGGAGGTATTTTCAGCCGGTAGATTTCGCTGGAATGATGAACCATAATGCCCATATTCTCCACATAGATAGCTACCCCTCAGCCGTTGCCGAATTGCAGAATATATCGGTCTCCCCTGAGGGGGTTAACCTAATGGCTCCCAAATGTTTTAGCTACTGCATTAAGCTGGAGCAGGTGGATGTGAGAGCAGCCAATATACTTAAGCAGCAGATGCTATCTCTGGGGGGGGATGCTGCCGTTTCTAAACAAACCTTCGCTATTAAAGGCGGGGAGACAGACATTATCCTCATAGGCACTGAGAAACAGCTCTCCGCCCTGGACGAAAAGCTGAAAAATCAGCCCTTTAAGTTGCCCACCCTCAGCCAGGAGGTCCAACAGGTAATGGGCAGCTATCAGCGTCGAAGCTTCACCCTTGATTTCCCCTCGGGACCGATAAGCCTCGATAGTCGCACCCTGATAATGGGTATCCTTAACCTCACCCCCGATTCCTTCGCTGGAGACGGAATATACAATCAGCCGGGGAGAGCCGCAGACTACGCCTTGCAGATGATAGAGGAAGGGGCGGATATCATCGATGTGGGAGGGGAGTCGACTCGTCCTGGCTTCGCCCCCCTTTCGGTAGAGGAGGAGCTGCGGAGGGTCATTCCGGTGCTGAAGAGGCTGAGGATGGAGACCCCAGTGCCTATCTCTATTGATACCTATAAGCCAGAGGTAGCCAGAGAATCCCTGGAGCTGGGGGTAGATATGGTTAACGATATCAGTGGACTGAAGCATAGCCCCCAGATGGTTCGCATCCTCACCCGCTATAAGGTTCCGGTAGTCCTGATGCATATCCCTGCCGATGTGGCCATTATGCATCAATACCATGGCTATCAAAATATCATTTCGGAAGTAGTAGCGGGTTTAAGGAAAGCCCTTCAGCGGGCAACAGATGCAGGGGTCTCCCCGGAAAGGGTTATTATAGACCCCGGCATAGGCTTCGGGAAAAAAGCGGAGGATAACATCGTTATACTGAAAAACCTCTCCGTGTTGAAGAGCCTCGGAAGACCCATACTGGTGGGCTGTTCGAGAAAATCTTTTATCGGAAAGGTCTTGAACCTTCCAGCGGAAGAGCGCCTGGAGGGGACCATAGCAGCAGTAGCGGTGGCGGTCCTTAAGGGAGCCCATATAGTCCGGGTCCACGACCCTGCACCGACAAAGCGTCTGGTGCAAATGCTCAACGCCTTACAGCCGGAGGGGAGCCTGCAAAAAGGAGCACCAGTTCCCCAAAGCTAATACCTCTCACGGAGTGCTATGATGGAGCGAATTGTTGAGTTCTTCAGCCTTCAGGACTTCTCCTGGGTGGGCATCGTCGATATACTGATAGTCGCCTTCCTCATATATCAGCTCTTGCTTCTCATCAAGGGAACCAGAGCTGCCCGGATGGCTCTGGGGATTGTTTTCCTTATCCTGGCTTTCTACCTCTCCGAAAGGCTGCGCCTGGAGACGGTGAACTGGCTCCTGCGGAATTTCCTCACCTATCTGGTTATCGCTATTATCGTCCTTTTTCAAGCAGAGATAAGGAGAGCCCTGGCTACTTTTGGACGCACCCCTTTTCTGAGACTCTTCTATTCCGAGGAGGGGACCGCCTCCACCATTGACGAAGTGGTCCAGGCATCCGCTTCTATGGCAGCCAAGCGCCGAGGTGCCCTTATCGCCCTGGAAAAGGAGATGGGACTGAAGAACTATATCGAGACCGGCATCCCGGTGGATGCTCGCCTTACTTACGATTTGCTCCTCTCCATATTTAGCCCCGATTCCCCCCTTCACGATGGAGGGGTCATTGTCCGGGGAGACCGCATAGTTGCCGCCTCCTGCTATTTTCCTCTTACCTCGAGAGCCAGCGTCAGCAAGAAATTTGGCAGCCGCCACCGAGCCGCCATAGGTCTTTCCGAGGAAACCGACGCGGTGATAGTGGTCATTTCAGAGGAAAGAGGAGAGATATCCCTGGTCCATAAGGGAAAATTTAAGGAGAGGCTCCAACCCGACAAACTTAAGGAAGAACTCCGTCAGCTCTTCGAGGCGAGAAAAGAGGAGCAGAGGGAGGAGCCTTCTCCTCTCAAAAAGGGAAAAGAATAGAGGGAGAAATCTTAAGATGCGCCGTGCCATATTTAACAACCTCCCTTTAAAGTTGGTCTCCCTTGCTTTAGCCTTCATTCTCTGGGTGCTGGTGATGGGAGGCAAGAGGTCGATAATAGAGTTCAAGGATGTACCGCTGCAGTTCAAGAACCTTCCTCCAGCAATGTCCCTGACCGGGGATACTGTCGATGCAGTAAATGTAAGGCTCCGAGCCTCGGATACCATCCTTAACACTCTTTCCACAGGACAGATTGACATCTCCCTCGACCTGTCCAATGTGACCCATGGGGAACAATATATTCCCATCACTTTCGATAAAATCAGGGTCCCCTTCGGTGCCGAGGTGATCAAGGTTACCCCTCCCACCATCAGGCTTCTGGTGGAGAGAAAGCTTGAAAAAGAGATCCCCATTGTCCCCAACTTCGGGGGGAGCCTGGCACCTGGATATAAGCTCATCAGGTTCTCGCTATCCCCATCCCGGGTGACAATCACAGGAGCAGAGAGCGAGGTTCAGGAGGTGGGAGAAGCGACCACTGACCTCATCCCTCTGGAGGGAAGAAAAGAGGGCTTCTCGGGGGTGGTGAATATAGCGGTAGCTCACCCCAATGTCTCCATTATCGGGCAAAGGACTACCCAGGTATCAGTGGAGATCGGAGAGGCTAATGTGGAGATGACCCTTGCGGATATTCCCATCTCTTTTAGCTCTCAGATTTACCTCACCATGGCGGAACCTTCAACCGTCTCCGTGACCATCAAAGCCCCCTCCGAGATCCTTCGGCAGATAAACACCGAACGGATTATAGCCACCATAAATGTTGCCGGCCTACAACCGAGATTGCAACCCTATATCCTATCCCCTAAGGTCAGCTTCGACCCTTCTCTGGCTGATGCCATAGAGCTGATTGCCGTTGCCCCTGATAAGGTTGAGGTAAGGGTCTACGCCGAACGGGTTGCCAAAGAAGGGGTCAGTTAGTGAGAAGGTTAAGCGGGACCGATGGCATAAGGGGGGTTGCCGGGCAATACCCACTTGACACTTCTACACTGGAGAAGATAGGAGCCGCCATTACCTTATGCCTGAAAAAAGAACACCCCAACCCCTCCATCCTCATAGGAAGGGATACCCGGGAGTCCGGTCTCTCCATTGAAAAATCTCTCGTCAAAGGGATTTTGAGCTTCCAGGGGAGGGTTACCTTAGGGAGCGTTCTTCCTACTCCTGCTATAGCTTATCTGACCAAAATGAGGGAGTTCGATGCCGGCATCTCCATATCAGCTTCCCATAACCCCTATCAGGATAACGGGATAAAAATCTTTTCGTGCGAAGGATATAAGATATCCGATAAGATGGAGGAGGAAATAGAAGCCCTGGTCTTGGATAAGAACTTCCCCCCACCAATTGCTCAGAATCCCATCCTTTATAAGCATGTAGACGAGAGCTTAATAATCGATTATAAAAACTATCTCCTTAGCATACCTGAATCCCCCCTCTCCCTGAAAGGGACGAAGGTAGTTCTCGATTGTGCTCAGGGAGCCACCTACCGCATTGCTCCTTCGGTATTCACCAGCCTGGGAGCCGAAGTCCATTCCCTCTTCGTTGAGCCGGATGGGAGAAACATCAATCAAAGTTGCGGCTCCCTGTATCCTCAGTGCTTAGCCTCAGAGGTGCAACGGCTGGGGGCTGACATGGGGATAGCCTTCGATGGTGATGGCGACCGGGCTATCTTTGTTGACCGGAAGGGAAGGATTCTGGATGGCGATTACATCCTGATGGTCTGTGCCTGTTATCTTAAAGCGAGGGGGAAATTGTCCGGAAATACAGTAGTCACCACGGTTATGAGCAACCTTGGTTTGAAAAGAGCCCTCCAACAAGAGGATATAAAGCTCTTGACTACTAAGGTAGGGGACAGATATGTGCTCAGCACCATACTCCATGAGGGATTAAACCTGGGGGGAGAGCAATCAGGGCATATCATCTTCGCCGACCACGCCACAACCGGCGATGGCATCCTCACTTCTATAAAGGTCCTGGAAATAACCCACTGCCTCCGCCAGGACCTTTCCCTGTTGGCTGATGGGATGGTAAAATACCCCCAGGTGCTCATCAATATCCCGGTCGCCACCAAGCCTCCCTGGAAGCAGCTCCCGGAGGTGGTTGCCAGGATAAGGGAAATACAAAGATTGCTGGGGGAAATGGGGCGAGTGGTAGTCCGTTACTCGGGAACCGAACCTTTAGCCCGGGTAATGATAGAAGGGGAAGACTTACATACCATCAAGCTCTACGCCGAAGAGATAGCTAAAGTTATTAAGAAATCGATTGGAGCAACCAAAAGGTCTCAGCCCTGATAGCTTAATCCGGAGTAATCATTTAAAAAGAGCTTCTGCAAATTGTTGTCAGCCATGAAGAGGAGGGTGGAAAAGTGACCAAGTTAGGAGTAAACATCGACCATATCGCCACTATAAGAGAAGCTCGCCAGACCAACGAGCCCGACCCATTGGATGCCGCCACTTTGGTTGAGCTGGCGGGAGGAGATGGCATAACTATACACCTGAGGGGTGACCGTCGCCACATCAAGGATAGAGACCTTCACCTGCTGCGTCAGATGGTAAAGACCAAGATAAACCTGGAGATGGCCGCTACCGATGAGATGGTTCAGATCGTATTAAAAGAGCGCCCCGATATGGTCACCCTGGTGCCCGAGCGGGCGGATGAGGTCACCACTGAAGGGGGGTTAGATGTTGTGAGCCATAGCCTGGACCTGAAGCCGGTGATCGAAACCATTCGACAGGCAGGGATTAGGGTCAGCATCTTTGTTGACCCTATCCCTGAGCAAATGCGGGAAGCCAAGAAGATCGGCGCCGACTCTGCGGAGATAAACACCGGCAAGTATGCCGAGTCGAATAATGAAGACGAAATCAGACAGGAATATGAGAAGATAAGGGACTGTGCTCAGATAGCCAGGCGATTGGGGCTTCGGGTATTAGCCGGACACGGGCTCACCTACCGCAATGTTAAACTTATCTCTGATATTCCGGAGATTGAAGAGCTGAACATCGGGCATAATATTATCGCCAGGGCTGCCCTGGTGGGGTTGCAACAGGCAGTCAGGGAGATGAAGGCGCTGATGGAGTAGAAGGAAAATAGGATAATGCAACCCCTCTAAGAATGATTATTAGTCCTTGACAATTTTCTTTTTTTAATTATAATTGGTATAGTAGCACTGAGGGGCGGTTAGCTCAGTCTGGGAGAGCGTCGGTCTTACAAACCGAAGGTCACTGGTTCGAACCCAGTATCGCCCACCATGAGCGGGGTCGTAGTTCAGTTTGGTTAGAACGCCGGCCTGTCACGCCGGAGGTCGCGAGTTCGAGTCTCGTCGGCCCCGCCATTTTTTATCAGCTTTTGCATCAGAATCAGCATCTCACAATTAATCAACTTAAAGTTTAGAATACATAATAATCTGAAGCAGGTTAACTAATGTTGTGATATATATAAATTATACGACATTTTCCAATCCCATATTATTGATTTCATCACCGATTAATCTATGGTGCAGAAAAATATTCAGCACATTAAGTTTACCTTTACAGCCAAACGCCATCCGCCCCCTCGGGTTGGCCAACAGGCCCTCTTGATGGCTGCCGAAGAAAGAGGAGAATACTTCTGAATCCAGCCGGGATTGGCTTTTATAGATCCGTGTGGAAAGATACTATATTAAAACATATTACTTTGTTCTATGTGTGGTATTGTCTCGATTTTCTGACCGTTGACAGTGACGTTTTGATTGTAATAGAATCCTTTTAAATGATAGTTAGAGAAAATTATGGCAATTTGTGGGGGGAACCGTAGGCACCCTAAATGAAATTTAGTCAGTAGAGGTTTTGCTATGAAAATTCAATTGGTTTTCTTTATAAAAAAGAAAATGGTTCTATTGATTATGGTATTTCTAATATTATCATATACTGCACTCGCTCCGGCACAGGTTACGGACAATTCCCTGGAAGATGAAAAGGTAGTAACGGAACAGTTCAGCCAATTTCTTGAAGAACTGAGAAAGGATTTGAAAATCCCAGGTCTCTCCGCTGCTATTGTAAAAGATGAGAATGTTATATGGTCTGGGGGATTCGGCTATGCTGATAAAGAAAGAAAAATAAGAGCCACTCCGGAAACATCTTATTACTTGGCATCATTAACCAAAACTTTTACGTCCACGGTTATCCTGCAACTGGTTGAACAGGGGAAACTGGACTTGGATGCACCTATCGCTACATTCGGTATTAGAGTCAATAGTCCTGGAGTGATCACCGTTCGACATTTGTTATCTCATACATCCGAAGGTCAACCAGGGACAGCTTATAGATATAACGGATATCGATTCAGCTTCCTGGGCCAGGTGATAAAAAGAGCATCGGGAAAGTCTTTTACAGAGCTTCTAACCGAGAATATTTTAAAACCTCTCAATATGACCAGTACTGCTCCCAATATAACTAAAAGAAGAGATACTAATATCCAATTTGCTCACGTTTATGAAAAACTGGCCCAACCCTATGGCTTAGACAGGGATGGCCATGTGGTAGAAGGACGATATCATACTTCTTTTAGCGTTTCCGGAGGACTAATATCCACGGTGTTGGATATGGCCAAATATGATGTTGCCATCTCTCAAAATAAATTGCTCCGTCCAGAAACACAGGAAATGGCATTTACTCCCTTTGTTTCCAGTGCAGGGGAGAGACTTCCCTACGGACTCGGCTGGTTTACTCAGGAATACAACGATGTCCGGTTGATCTGGCATTATGGGTTATACTCCCCCAGCATATCAACATTGATCCTGAAAGTTCCCGATGAGAAAATGACATTAATAGTGTTTGCCAATATGGATTCATTAAGCCGCCCATTTCCCCTTGGCGCCGGCGATGTACTCACATCCCCCGTGGCAGTAACTTTTTTTAAAATGTTTATCTATCCCCGAAAAACCGGTAAAGACCTGGCGACTATCAACTGGAAATCCGCTGCCGACGTCATTATCCCGCGACTGGAGCAGGAGGAGGATGAACAAGCAATCGAGTTGTACAAGAGAGAACTGATGTCTTATTGGCATGTGTATCGTTCAATGGATCAAAGAGAAATTGCATCCGGACTGATGAAGGCCTATACCAAATTTTTTTCAAAAGAGAAACCGACTGAATATCAAGACCAACCGGTCATTGCAGAGATCAACCGCGTTGGAAATGAAGAATACCGAGTGGTTGAATTCACATTGGAACGTGACACTCTAGTGCGGATTTGCGGAATCGCAGAAGGCAATCGTAGGGGGATGTATGATTATGGCGGTATAGAGAATACCCACACCGGGGAACTGGTGTGGCTGATGGATTATAAGGGGACCATCCACGCTGGTGGAACTACCTCTAACCGATTCGTAAACAAGGTGATCTCGCTTCCGCAAGGAACATACCGGCTGCACTTTAAGACAGATGCTAATCATTCATTTGAGCGATGGATGTCGTTTCCACCGGATCATTCTTTCTGGGGAATTTCTCTTTATGAAGAGGGTCTACCTGGAACAGGGGACGTTACAGGTTCCCCCCAACCGGCAATTATCATCCCTCCCGAAGAAATCACTCCTTCCCAAAGGTTACTGGATTCAGCTATTACGGGACAACGGCAGGAATCCATGGTCGATCCTATCCTGGAGCTAATCATGATAATTTGCGGTGTAATCTTCCTTTTAGCGATTATTATATGGCCGGTTGGTGCGGCTATACGTTTCTTTAATAGCCGTAAATCAATGGCTGCCAGAATCCCGAAGAAAAAGAGCAGGTTATCGGCTGCAGTGACATATATTGCGTGGATGAATGGGGCATTGGGCCTATTTTATTTGGCTGTTGCTATCGTTAGAGGAGCACTGGAATTTTATTTAACAAATGGTTTTGACGACACTCAGGCCTTCGATGTGAAATTAATATTTATGATCATACCTTTTGCTTCTGCCTGTATTTCGATCCTTCTTGTTGGTTTTACTTTTTTGGCATGGAAAAAAAGATCCCGATCGTCTATCGGACGATGGTTTTACACGCTGTTTACCGCGGCTTCAATTGTCTTTGTCCTGGTGTGCCATCATTATTATTTCATGCTGTATGCGTAGAAACCGTAACTAACTAGAACGCTGGAACTCATGGATTATCTGGAGTTCATAGCGAGCGTGACCTCCTACATCCCTGACGAATAAGTTTATATTTGGTCATAAAATGTCGCCAAATTAATTATTTCACGCCATTTTATCTTCTCTCTAATTTATTCACAGCATATAAAAATCGTAATACACATTATATCTCTTATCCCTTTTTAATCCTGGTAATATGGGATACAAAGCTTATTGAGCAAAAAGTTCGGATTCTTACCACATTGGCCCCGCCATTTTTAAATGCTCATATCACAGTTTTAGTCGCTTATAATTAATCTTTATTTCCGTTCAAATTAAGTATCGTATCCC
>NJBL01000044.1 GCA_005223145.1 bacterium (candidate division B38) B3_B38
CTTAGCGTGCTTCTCCAGAGCAGGCTCTTTAAGCTGCTTTTTGACTATCTGCTTATATGCGGTCTCTCCCAGGGCTTGATACTGGGACTCTATTTTCTTTTTTATCTGGCTCAGCTCTCCCTTCAGGCGGATAATCTTAACGCTCTTGTCTACATCTTCTTTAATCTGAGTGAGGAAGCTTCGGGTAGAGTCCCAGATTTTTTCGAAAGCTTCAACCTTCTTTTCCGTCTTACGATCTCCCATAATTTTTTATCTCAATTATATCTTTACAAAAAATAATACATTAATTATAATGAAAAGTCAACTGCTTCGTAGAGGAAATTTCAGTGAGCGGGAAAAGACAAAATGAGCATATATTCCAGAGTTGAGGAGCTTTTATGGGCACTGTAAAAGTAGAGGAGGTCACCAAGCGATTTGACAAGCTGGTAGCGGTTAACCATCTCTCCCTGGAAATCCCTCAGGGGAGCATGTATGGTCTGCTTGGTCCCAACGGAGCGGGCAAGACCACCACCATCCGCATGATATTGAACATTATCTACCCCGATGAAGGGGACATCTCCATCTTCGGACAACACATCTCCGAAGAGGTTAAGGATAGAATCGGCTACCTGCCCGAGGAGCGGGGTTTATATACCAAGATGAAAGTATCCGAACTCCTTCTATTTATGGCTGAGATAAAAGGAGTGCCTAAGGCAGAGGCCAAGAGGAGGGTCGGCTACTGGCTGGAGAGGTTGGAGCTGGCAGACCGCGCCGAGAGGAAGGTGGAGGAGCTCTCCAAGGGCATGCAGCAGAAGGTGCAGTTCATCTCCACTGTGCTTCACGACCCCGAGTTGATTATCTTCGATGAGCCCTTCATGGGGTTAGACCCCATCAATACCGATCTGCTGAAGGGGATCATAGTGGAGCTCAAGAAGAGGGGGAAGACCATCGTCCTCTCCACCCATCTTATGGAAGAGGTGGAGCGTCTCTGCGAGCATATCTGCTTGATCAACAAAGGGGAGAAGGTTCTGGATGGGAGGCTGGGTGAGATAAAACAGAGGTATGGCAAGAACACGGTGGTCATGGAGTTTGAGGGGGATGGCTCCTTCCTCCACCACTCCCCTCTGGTCAAGAAGGTGGACGATTACGGCAACTATATCGAACTACAATTGAAGAAGGAGGACAGCTATCCGCAACTGCTGGAATTAGCAGCCAAGAGTGTTAAGCTGCGGCGCTTCGAGGTGGTAGAGCCCTCCCTTCGCAGCATCTTCATTGAAAGGGTAAAGGGCGAAAATGGGTAAGATAGGAAAGGTCTTAAAGCGGGAATACCTCATTCGGGTGAAGAAGAAGAGCTTTATCATTGTTACCCTCTTGACGCCCCTCTTGATGGGAGGGTTGATACTTATTCCTATGTTCTTGACCACCTTTACCAGCGAAGCTCAGCGCAGTGTGGCGGTGGTCGACCTGAAGGGGGACATCTACCCTTCTTTCACCCAGGCGCTGGATATAACCATAAAGGGGGGCAAGAAGAAGTTCCTCCTAGAAGGGGTAGCCGCTGATGTGATAACCCTTCCCCAAGTCAAGGAGAGGCTGACCCAGAGGGTCGATTCCGAGGAGCTCGATGCCTATATAATCATCCCCTCCGATGTCATTACCAAGGGGAAAGCGGAATACTATGCCCGCAGTGTGAGCAATATTACCGAGATAGACTCCATAAGCAAAGCCCTGAACAAGGTGGTGGTGGAGAAGAGGCTCAACCAGGAGGGGCTCGACCCCCAGCAGATAAACAGGTTGATCAAGAAGGTGGAGCTGAAGACTATCAAGATTGTCAAGGGGGAGGAGAAAGCAGGTGGATTTGTGTCAGAATATTTCGGTACCATGATTTTTGTGATGATTCTGTATATGACCATCATTATGTATGGGCAATCCATTATGAGAGGGGTGATTGAGGAGAAGTCCTCCCGTATTGTTGAGGTTCTCCTCTCCTCGGTCACCCCCTTCCAGTTGATGTTCGGCAAGATTATGGGCATCGGGGCGGTGGGGCTGACCCAGTATTTCATCTGGGGGGCAATGATTCTGGGCATCGGTCTCTTTGGGCAAAGCTTTGTGATTCAGATGGGGGGTGAGCTGGAGCAGATGGAGCTCCTCTCCCCGACTACCATTGTCTTCTTCATCATCTTCTTCGTCCTCGGCTACCTCCTCTTTGCCACTATGTATGCGGTAGTGGGAGCCATTTGCAACACCGACCAGGAAGCACAGCAGGCTCAGGTACCGGTGATTATCTTCTTGGTAATACCCCTTTTGCTGATGACCTACATCGTCGGAAACCCCAGCTCAGGGCTGACCACCGTCTTATCACTGATACCATTCTTCACCCCTATGCTGATGTTTATGCGGATTAACCTGGTTATGCCACCCGCTTGGCAGATAGGTCTCTCCATTGTGCTGCTGGTAGTGGCGATCCTTCTGATGATCAAGCTGGCAGCCAAGATATTCCGCATCGGAATCCTGATGTATGGCAAGCGCCCCAGCCTGGCTGAGATTGTCACCTGGATGAAATATAAATGATATAAAATCCCAATGTGGGAAAGCTGGTTTCACCGAGAGCTTAGACAGAACAGCAGAGCCGAGCAGAGAAAGCTTAGCATAAATGGTCTTTTAAACAAAACGCCAATGGAGTGTGGGATATTCATGATAAGGGTGGTAGTGGTATGGACCGGAACAAGGGAGTGCGTGCTGTTTTAATCGGACTCATCTTTATTTTTATATCCATTCCTGTGGCTTATGCCGACTGGCTGTTCACCAAGGACAACAAGCGGGTCGAGGTAAAGGAGTTTGAGATACGGGATGGGATGGTGCTGATGACCCTTCCCAACGGCCTGCTGGCCACACTTCCTATCGACCAGATAGACTGGGAGCTGACCTATCACCACAACCCCTCCCTTCGCAGAGTAGAGGCGCTGCAGAGGAAGCCCTCTTTGAAGGAGAGCGAAGCCGCACCCACCCCGGAGGAAGCCCCGCTGGTCGGGGGGACGGGGATGACCGACCCCCTTGGGAGCTGTGTCTACACCACCACCCATATCGACTCCTCGCCGGACTCAACTCCCATCACCATTGATGGGAGGTTGGATGAGCCGGTTTACCAGCAGCTGGTCCCCATCAGCAACTTCATTCAGATGCGGCCTGACGAGGGGGCACGGGTGAGCGAGCAGACCGAGGCTTTCATCTTCTACGATGACCAGAACATCTATTTCTCCTTCCGCTGCTCCGATTCCCAGCCCCACCGGATAATCGCCAAGGTGGAGAACCGCGATGCCCTGCGCAGCTCCGACCGGGTGGCCGTGCTGGTGGACACCTTTCACGACCTGCGCAGCGGCTATATCTTCAAGGTCAATGCCGGGGGGATTCAGGAGGATGGCACCGTCTCGGAGAGCAGAGGGGGAGGCGGCGGCCGGCAGCCGGGAATGGGGAGGGGCGGCGGCATGCGTGACAACAGCTGGAACGGGGTGTGGTACAGCGCGGTCTCCATGTGTGATGGGGGGTGGATGGCGGAGATGGCCATCCCCTTCCAGACCCTCAAGTACCCTTCCAAGCCGAAGCAGAGCTGGGGGCTGCAGTTAGGGCGTAATATCGCCCGCAAGAACGAGGTTGCCCTGTGGTATCCGCTGCAGAGGTTTGACATGATGATGAAGCCCTCCAAATGCGGTGTGCTGCAGGGGCTGCGGGAGCTGCCGCACTATCGCCACCTGGACCTCATTCCCTTCACCAGCTTCCGTCAGGAGACCTCCTCCGAGTATCTCTCCGGTCAGGGGAGGCGCTTTTACAACGGCGGGGTGGACCTCCGCTACAGCCTGACCCCCAACCTGGTAGCCAACCTGGCGGTCAACCCCGATTTCGGTCAGACCGAGGTTGATGAGGAGAATGTGCGGCTTTCCCGCTGGGAGCTGTTCTATCCCGAAAAGCGGGAGTTCTTCACCGAGGGTTCCTTCATCTTCAAGACCCCGCTGCAGCTGTTCTTCAGCCGGAGGATTGGCACACTGCTGCCCGACAACAGCGAGCATCGCATAGTGTTCGGCAGCAAGGTCACCGGCAAGCTGGGCAACCAGCAAATCGGCATCATAGAAACCCTCACCAGCCAGACCTCCTACTTCGAGGAAGGGGACTCCTACCCGGTGGAGGGGGCCAATTTCTTCGTCTTCCGCCTGCAGCGAGACATCCTGAAGAAATCGTCCATCGGCTTCCTCACCGTCAACCGCGACCAGAAGCAGGGGGTTGACTACTACCCGCAGCGAGCCCACGGGGTGGACCTCAATCTGGCCTTCGGCGACCATGTGAGAATCAGCTCCCAGGTGGCTTTGAGCTCCAATCCGGGGGACGACCGGGGCTTCAGAGATAACCTCGCCTATCTGGCCAGCTTCAACTACAACTCCAATCTGTTCAGTGTGGATGTCACCCGTCGTGATATCGGCGAGGAGTTCGATGTCAGCCAGATAGGCTACTACCCCGAGGTGGACCGGGTGGGCAACGAGCTCAACCTCAGGCTCAAGCCGTTCATCAACCGCTGGGGAATCCGCCAGCTCACCTTCTCGGCGGAGTTCACCCGGTTTGACAACCACCAGGGAGGGCTGGAGCGCTCCCAGTGGGGATTCGGCTTCTCCCAGCAGTGGAAGAACTTCTGGCACACGGGGATACGGCTGAGCAGCGAGAAGGAGCTCTATAACATCTTCTACCAGGGGGAGGAGCTATCCGAGAAGACGCTTTATGATCTGCCCCAAGGGATGATGATCTACCTGCGCATCCCCGAGACCAGCCCGGTCCACGGGGGCTTTCACATCTTTATGGGCGACTTCATCGACTACGATGACTACTACATCGGCAAGAGCCGCTCCTACGGGATCGATTTGACCGCCAAGATAGGGGCGAAGCTCCGGCTGGGCGGCGGTGTGGACTACATCCAGCAGTTCTTCAGCAGCGGGGAGCTGGACGAGGTGCGGGGTCTCTATCTGCTGCGGGTGGGCTACAACTTCAGCCACAGGCTGCGGAGCAGGCTTCTGGCCCAGTACAATTTAGAGTCAACCCAGCTCACCACCGATGCCCTGGTCTCCTACGAGCTGACCTCCCGCAGCGGCATCTACTTAGGCTATCGGGACCGGAGAAACCTGGCCGCGGTGAGCGACCCCGAACCCGAAGACACCCGCCTCTTCTTCAAGTTCTCCTACCTGCTCTCCTTCTAAGAGCGATAAACTAAAGAATAAGAGCAAATCCAAAGATGGGTTATCTCCAGTGGCTGACAAAGGGTAAGGTTAATTTCTCAAGATTATGAGCTATATGGAAGGACTTACTTATGTCGCCTCATATTTTGTTGATAAGAGCGACTTCTACTCTTAGGCGAAAAGCCCGAAAGGGGAAAGCTTACTACTCACAGCGTATACGCTGTGCTATCTGATGTCGCTATTTTTAATACTTATATTAGAGCCAGATAAATGGTTCTGATGCTTAAGACAGTAATTAAAATTCCCACTATTATCATCAGCGCTCGGGACGGCAGCCTCTTGCAGACATAGGCTGCCATAGGCGCGGCTAAGACTCCTCCAATGAGTAAGCCAACTATTACCTGCCAATGAATCAGTCCAAGTATGGCGAAGAAAGTTGCCGCTTCGGCTACGGTGACGAAAAACTCTGAAAGGTTAACTGAGCCGATGGTGAATCGAGGATTGTGTCCTCTGGCCATTAAAGTGGATGTTACTATGGGACCCCAGCCGCCACCTCCAATGGCATCAAAGAATCCTCCGGCTGTCGCTAAGGGGATAAGTTTGGTCTCCACTCTTTTTTCTCTAATCTTCTTGAATGCCTTTCGAAGAATCATCAGACCCATGATAAGAAGGTAAGCGCCGATAAAGGGTTTTATCGTTTTCCCTGGAACAGCGGTGAGAACATACGCTCCTATAACTCCGCCTATTATTCCTGGAATCAAAAGCTTCTTGAACAGTTTTTTATCTACATTTCCGAACTTCAGGTGGGAGACCCCAGATACAAAGGTGGTGAATACCTCTGCTGTGTGAACACTGGCACTTGCTGCAGCGGGCGGTATGCCGATGCTGAGTAAAAAGCTCGTTGAGCTCACCCCATACGCCATACCAAGTGCCCCATCAATTATTTGGGCGATAAATCCTACTATTATGAAGACCACTATATTCAGATCCACTATACTACCTCCTCTGTTTTTTTAGAGAAATACTATACCACGGCTCTCTGCAGGAATCAACTGAAAATGTGAAATTCAGTACTCTAAGCTAAGCGAGCACTCCCTCGATTTCCGAGAAGATCTGCTTATCGGTGAAATGTTGAGCAGTAGCCGCTCCCGAGGGGCAAGCGGCGACACAGGTACCGCAGCCCTTACACAGGGCATCGTTAACTGCTGATACTTTCTTCTCTTCGTCGAACTCTATGGCAGTATAGGGGCACAGCTCTATGCAGGTCTTGCACCCACTGCACAAATCCGCATTGATTATCGAGGTATAAGGCTCAATTTCCACCTCTCCTCTATCTATCAACGACAACGCTTCGGAGGCGGCTGCTGCGCCCTGGGCAACGGCATCGGGGATATCTTTACAACCCTGGCAGCAACCGGCGATGAACACACCATCAGTAGTGGTAGAGACGGGGGCCAGCTTGGGGTGCTTCTCAATAAAGAAGCCATCGGCTCCGGTATTTATGGAGAAGATGCGAGCAAGCTCCTTAGCATCATCCTTTGCTTCCAGGGCGTTAGCCAGGATCACCATATCTAATGGTATTCTTCTGATGGCTCCTATGGCGGTGTCCTCGCATCGGACAATGAGCTTTCCCTCTTCCCCTTTGTAGACGGCAAAATCGGTGACTTCGGCTGCTTTTCCGCGGACAAAGTGCACTCCCTCTTCCAGCAGTCTGTTGTAAAACTCCTCATAGCCTTTACCAAAGCAGCGCATGTCGACATAGAACTGGTAAACCTCGGCTCCGGTTTTCTCCTTTATGAGGTGGGAATATTTAAGAGCATACATACAGCAAACTCGAGAGCAATAGGGGTGGAACCGGTCATCGCGGCTCCCTATGCAGTGCAGTATCCCCACACTCTTGGGCTCAGTTCCGTCTTTCAATACAATCTTCCCCCCTGTGGGACCATTGGCACTGCACAATCGCTCAAACTCAAGGCTGGTGATGACATTGCCCAGCCTGCCGTAGCCGTATTGGGGCATCTGGCGGGCATCAAAGATTTGAAATCCTGTTGCCAGGATGATAGCACCCACACTGACCTCTATGATTTCATCTTTTTGCTCATAGTCTATCGCCCCTCGGGGACATATCTTCTCGCACAGCCCGCATTTATCTTTGAGGAGTTTGGTGCAATGCTCTTTGTCAATGGTAAATAAATTGGGGACACCCTGGGCGAAGGGCTTATAGATTGCTCTTCTCATTCCCAGCTTCTCATCAAATTCGCTGAGTACCTTAATAGGGCATTTGAGAGCGCACTCGCCACATCCATTGCACTTATCGGGGTCGATATAGCGAGCTTTTTTGAGGATTTTAGCCTTAAAATTGCCGACAAAGCCGGAGACCTCTAACACCTCGCTGTAGCTAAATAGCTTGATATTCTGATGTTGAGCCACCTGCACCATTTTTGGGGTGAGTATGCAGGCAGAGCAGTCCAGGGTGGGGAAGGTCTTATCAAACTGAGCCATGTGGCCTCCGATGGAGGGCTCCTTCTCCACCAGATAGACCTTGTGCCCTGAGTCTGCGATCTCCAAAGCCGCCTGAATACCAGTTATTCCCCCTCCTACAATAAGGGTATGGGGATTAATTTTTACCTTTTTGACTTCCAGGGGCTCTAAATAAGTGGCCTTATACACCGCCCCGGCGATGATCGCCTTAGCCTTTTCGGAAGCTTCGACTTTATCCTCGGTGACCCAGGAACAGTGCTCCCTGATATTAGCCATCTGGAACAGATACTGATTTAACCTTCCTTCCTGACAGGTTCTCCTGAAGGTTGGCTCGTGCATGGTAGGGGAGCAGGCGGCTACTACCACGCGGTTGAGTTTAAGCTTTTTGATATCCTCCACGATGAGGTTTTGACCTGGGTCGGAGCACATAAATTTGTAAGCCTTCGACACGACGACATAAGGGAGTTTACCGGCAAACTCCGCCACTTCCTCAACATTCACCTTTCCGGCAATGTTAGTGCCGCAATGGCAGATATAAACACCAATTTTCGGTTCCATGATAACTCACCATCTTCTATATGTAAGCCATTAAGGCTTTGTTCAGTGGAACTAAGCCGGTTTTGATGCCCAGCTTCTTGGAAGGAATCTCCAAAGCTAAACCCATCAACTGGGTAAAGTGCAAAACCGGTATTTTGAAGTTAAAGCCATACATTTTCCCCACCTTTTTCTGGTAGGCATCAAGGGCCATATGGCAGAGGGGGCACACGGTGATGATGACCTCGGCATCGTTTCCAGAAACACACAGCAGCAAGTCCTTTTGCATTCGGAAGGCAAGCTCTTCATTGGTGGCAATGAGGGAACTCCCGCAGCAGCTTGTCTTGTTGGGGAAATAAATAGGTGTAGCACCTAAGGCTTCTGTCAGTCTGTCTAAAGAGGTAGGGCTCTCCGGGTCGTCAAATCCATGTAACGGTCGGACAATCTGGCACCCGTAATAGGGAGCAACCTTTAGTCCTTTTAGCTCCCTTTTTACCTTTGATTTAATAACATCTAACCCAATATCGTTTACATAGACCTCGAGCAGATGTTTTATGTTCACCTTACCTTTATATTCCAAGCCAGCTGCCTGCAAAGCCTGGTTGATTTTATCTCTCAGCTCAGCATTCTCCTGAATGTAGGTAGCGGTCTTCTTGAGACTGGTATAACAAGAGCTGCAGGGAACGGCTAAATCGCGGTCATATTTCTCGGCTAATGCTAAATTACGGGCGCAGAGGCTAAAGGAGATAAGCTCTTCATAAGATAGATATACAGTAGCGCCGCAGCAGTTCCAGTCTTCCAGTTCTACCAGTTCAATGCCCAGCAGTTCGGATACCGCTAAGGCACTGTCACTATAGGATTTGGATGAGACTTCCAGCGAGCAGCCAGGATAATAGGTATATTTCATCGCAAACCTCCTAAGGCTTCAGCCTTTCTTACCATAGTTCTCAGTTGGTTGATGTTTTTGATTCTCTTGGGGAATAAGCTGAACCGCTTCCGCAAGAACAACCGCAGCCCCATAAGGGAGTGCTTCAATATGGCTCTTGGATTAGCTCTCAGAAAGAACTTCAAAGTCAGCTCCAGCTCATGGTTTCTCCCGTATCTGTTGACAATGGCGACAAAATACTTGGAGAGCAAAGGGGATTTAGCCTTTTTGAGAAATCTTTTATCTTTCATGGCAAGATTCTTGAGGGCGTACATAATGTCAGTTATCTTTATCTGTCGTGGACAGCGAACCGTGCATAAGTAACAGGAGGAGCACATCCAGATGCTGTTGCTGGATAGGACCTCATCACGCAGACCGGCTCTGACCATGGCGTTGATTTCCCGCGGAGTATAATCCATCCGATAGCTAAGGGGACAGGAACCACTGCAGGTGCCGCACTGCATGCAGTCCATCACCCGCTCACCCCCGGGGGTGGACCGGACTTCGTTGAGGAAATTCTCATCCAGCGCCTCTTCTATCTTGATATCTTTCACCCAGACACGCTCTGGATGATAGGCAACTTTAGAGGGCTTTTTGAAAACATCTAACAGGATGGCTCCTTTCTTGGGGGCTTTCTCTGCGACTAATTTGCTCCTTTTTTCCACCACCTGGGAGATAATTTGCCCCAGCTCTTTAGGTGTGAAGGGCTTGGGAACATAGTCGGCAGCCCCTAACTTCATCGCTTCTACTGCCGAGGGGATGGTTCCATAGCCTGTTATCATAACCACATCAACCTCGGGCTTGCTTTTTTTGACGCTTTGCAAGACCTCCATTCCATCAATGCCCGGCATCTTCAAATCGACGATGACGATATCTAAATCCCCCTTCTTAAATTTTTTAAGCGCTTCTTCGCCATTGAGAGCCGTTTCGACGGTAAAACCTTTCTCAGTCAGTATCTTCTTGCAGCTGTCGCATACAATTGGCTCATCGTCCACTACCAGGATGCTCACATTATTTTTCATAATCTCCATCTCCTAAAATATTGCCACTAAGGGCTTTTCCTATCAACGCACATCACTATATAGTATTGCTTCTCCTCCCTATACCTTATCAGCGGGAGGAAGCTTGATGATAAAAGTGTTCCCTTGAGGGGGTTTGCTTTTGACTTCTATTGTTCCCCCCAAATTCTTTATAATCCAATAGGTGGAATAAAGCCCTAAGCCAGCATGTTGATGGCGTATGGCGGAAAATGGTTCGAATAGATGAGCCCTATCCTTTTGAGGGATGCCTGGTCCACTATCGGTAAACTCTACCACCAGGAGGTTATTCACTTTATCCATGGTGGTTTCTATGGTAAGGCTTCCCCCTTTGGGCATGGCTTCCAAAGCATTGGTCATTAAGTTCCAGAAAGCATCCATTACCTGAGCCACATTAAGCGCTATATGGGGAAGCCTTTTGTGTAATTTTCTCACCAATTTCACACTCTCCATAGTAGCCTTATGTTCCAGAAGGAGGAGCAGTTTTTCAATGACTTCGTTAAGATTGACTATAATGGCCTCCGAGGTGTCACCTCTGGCAAACTCCTGAAATTGAGCAATAATGTCCCGGCAACGGTTTGTCTCTTTTAATATTGTCTCCGCATATTCCCTTTTGGAGTCGGTCTCGGGAGTCTCGTTCAACAAGAAATGGGCATAGGTGAGGATGCCGGTCAGGTGGCTGTTGAGCCGATGGGCTACATCACGGGATAGTTTTCCTACCGCCACCCACCTGTCTACCTGTAACAACTTATCCCCTGGTAGGGCTGTATTGGGGGTAGCTTCATCAGGCATTCTGCCCTTTTTCTTCTCTTGATGTGAATCCGCCATTCTCTAAATTTTTAGAGTTAAAATCTTACATGAGCTGGCTACTTTAGCCAATAAGAGGTTATTTAAGCTAACATCTTTTCTGCTTTAGTCAACAGTTCCCGTGGCTTCACGGGCTTCCTCATGAACTCATCGACCGGGAGCAAGGTGGTTCCTGCTTTTTTCTGGATGTCTATCTTGGTCACATCCTCAAAAACAGTAACCATCAACAGGGGAATATTGCTATATGCGTTGTATTCTGAGCCCTCTTCTGCAGTGCGCAAGGTATTGACAAGCCTGAACCCCGCGGTCATATCCTCCATCATTACATCAACGATGATCAGGTCTGGATTCTCCTCTTTTATCTTCTGTAGTCCTTCCTTAGCTGAATAGGCAGAGACACATTGGAAGGATTTTGACTCAAAAATCGTTTTCGTTATGGCCACAAAATCCTCATCATCGTCAATAATCAATATTTTTTTATTCATTTCTCTGACCACCTTTAATTGATGTGGGATTAAAGTTTAAACCCGCGCCTTTCTTATGGACTTTTTTGGCACTCTTATTTTGTTTTCTGCTTTGCTGCGCCTTGGGCAACAATACGGTAAAGGTGCTCCCTTTACCGAGGGTGCTGTGTACTTTAATCTGACCCTTATGAGCTTCTACAATCTTCCTGGCAATAGAAAGCCCCAATCCGGTGCCGATGAGCTTCCGGGTCCCTTTTCCTCTAACACGATAAAACTGGTCGAAAATCAGGGGGAGACTCTCCTCGGGTATGCCCATGCCAGTGTCGGCGATATCTACAGCCAATAATCCCCCTTCCTCTCTCAAGCTGACAGTTACCTTACCTTCCTTCCGGTTATATTTTATGCCATTGCTGATGATATTCATAAAGACATGCTTAAGGGTGATTTTATCGCCATACGCCCGGGGGATATCGTCCAACGACTTCAATTGAAGAGCAACATCGCTCTTATCTGCCAGGGGTTTCAACAGCTCAATAGCCTCCTTTAACAGGGGCTTCAGGTCGAAGGCTTGAGTTCTTTTAGCTACTTCATCTTCTCTGATGCCCATCATCTGCAGCCAGTCGTTCACTAATTTCATCAGACCGTCTATCCGTTCGCTGGCGCGGCTGAGCATCTCTTTCTGCTTTTCTTTGAGCTTGCCGCTTATCTCTTCATCAAGGATGACATCGAAGTATTGTTTCACCGCAATCAGAGGGCTGCGCAGTTCGTGGGTAACCAAGGATATAAAATTCTCCTCCATCTGCTTCTTCTCCTGCCTGAGTGCAGATGTTTCCAGCAATAGCCTTCTTTTTTCCAGTCCCCGCCGGGTGATGAGGCGCAGCTCGTCGGGGGTAAAGGGTTTGGGAATATAATCATAAGCACCCAGTTTCATCGCTTCTACTGCTGATTCAATGGTGGCATAACCGGTGATCACAATGGAGACAATGTCTGGGTCAATATCCTTTAAGCTCTCTAAAACTTCCATCCCACTGATACCCGGCATCTTAAGGTCCACCAGAACCAGATCAGGCTTCGTCTCCTTCGCTTTTTCCAGACCAACGCTGCCATCTTCGGCTGTCTCAGTAAAATACCCCTCTTTAGATAGCACCTGGGAGCAAGAATCTCTGATGGCTGCCTCATCATCGATTATCAATATTTTAAATTCTTTCTTCATAATCAAAATGCATTACTGTGAAAATTTCTTATGTTTATGGGGATATGCAGCATTAGACGCTCTTCCCACTTTCAATTTTTCAAATAGATTATTAACCGCTAAAACCAGCTCTTCTATATCCGGGGATTTGACATAATAATAAAAAATAGCCTCTTTTCTGCTTTTAGCTTCTAATTCTCTGGTATTATCATTGGTAATCATAATGAGCTCGGTGGTTGGGGAGAACTGTCTCAATATTGAAGCTGCCTCATATCCCTTCAGTCCCGGCAAATAGGTATTAACTATAACGCAATCGAAATCTTTTTGCCTTAACTTCTCAAGGGCATGTACAAAATCGCCGCTGGTGTGCACTTCGTATTCCTGGCGCCTCAAGGCGTCAGCTAACCCCTCCCTATCCTCCGGGTTGGGCTCCATAATGAGGATGCTTCCTTTATTCTTCCTCATAACAATCACCAGACTATTTATAAGCATATTGTATGCCAACTGACACGGTATATCTCCCGCAACGCCACTATCATAATTAGCTGATAATAAAAGGGTTATTATGGAGAGGAGAATAAAAGGAGTGTTTTATGGGCTAAGCTGTGGGCGTAATGGTGGGGAATTTCACCCCAGAGAGGAGAGAATTTCCCCACTAGAGGGGGGTTAATCTATGCCATATTTCTTCATCTTTGCCCGCAGTGTTTTGCGGTCAATACCCAATCTTTCCGCTGTTTTACTTTTGTTTCCCTGTAATATGTGAAGTGTTCTTATTATATGCTCTTTTTCCATTTCGGAGAGGGTCTTAAGTCCGACAGGGTCTGGCTCCTTCTGATGGATGCTATAAGGGCTTGAGGGGAAAAGGTCATCAAGCTCTATGGTCTCCCTATCGCTCAAGACTATCGCCCGCTCTATGGTATTCTCCAGCTCTCTCACGTTGCCCGGCCAGCTATATTGGCATAGCTTATCCATCACCCGGGGGCTGATTGCCTTCTTCGGCTTTTTCATCTTTTTAGAGAACTTCTCCACAAAGTACTCCGCCAAAAGAGGGATATCTTCTTTCCATTCCCTGAGGGGAGGCAGGTTGATGGGGACTACTTGCAGCCGGTAGAGGAGGTCTTCGCGAAAGTTGCCCTCCTTGACCTCTTTCCTGAGGTCTTTATTGGTAGCCGCCATTATGCGCACATCCACCTTGATAACCCGGGTACTACCCACTCTGGTTATCTCCTTCTCCTCAATCGCCCGGAGGAGATTGGCCTGGATATTTGGTCCAATGTTCCCTATCTCATCGAATAAGATGCTCCCTCCGTTGGCTATCTCAAATCTTCCATATTTAGTGGCCACAGCCCCGGTGAACGACCCCTTGACATGTCCAAAAAGCTCACTTTCAAACAGGGTCTCCACCAGCGCACCGCAGTCGACAGTGACGAATGGTTTCTGATGCCGGGGGCTGATCTGATGAATGGTACGGGCTATCAGCTCCTTGCCGGTGCCGCTCTCCCCGGTGATGAGCACCGTACTATCAGTGGGGGCGACCTTTCTTACCAGCTTCAGAACCTCCTGGATAGGCTTGCTCTTACCGATTATCTCTACCTTTCCTATCTTTGTTTTCAACTCCTCCTGGAGAAATATGTTCTTTAAAATCAGCTCCCTCTTATCAACAGCCCTTCGGACAACCATCCTCAGGGCATCGGGGGTGAAGGGCTTGGGGATATAATCGTAAGCCCCACCCTTCATAGCCTCCACTGCCGATTCCACGGTGGCATAGCCGGTAATGACAATCACTAACACATCGGGGAAGTCTTCTCTTATCCTCTGGAGGAGGTCCATTCCGCTTAATCCGGGCATCACCAGGTCAAGTATTACGATATTAAAGACCTCCTGTTTCATCATTGCCAGCCCCCGCTCTCCACTTTCAGCTCCCTTAACCCGATGACTATCGCGGGTGAGAACCTGGGTGCAGGCGTTCCGTATGACCTCTTCGTCGTCTATAACCAAGATATTAGCAGAAATAGCCATCTATTCTTCCGTCTCCTCTCCCTTTGCGGGTAAACGAATAACGAAAGTGGTGCCCTCGCCTACCTTGCTTCTGACCATTATATTTCCATTATGCCTTTCTATAATTCCATAGCTGATGGATAAGCCCAGCCCTGTGCCTTTCTCCTTGGTGGTGAAGAACGGCTCAAACACCCTATCCAGGTCTTCGGGCGGAACTCCGGGACCGTTATCAGTAAACTCTATCTCAATAAAGTGGTCGGATGATGCCAGCCGGGTTGCTACTATGATGTCCCCTTTTCCGTTTATAGCCTCGGCTGCGTTAAGGATAATGTTCATAAAGACCTGCCTGATCTGTCCTTTATCGACCATGATGGTGGGTAGTCCAGAGGATAGATGTTTGTCAATGGTAATATTTTGAAATAGGGCTTGTTTCTCTACCACGGAGAAGACCTCGTTTAACAATTCGTTCACATGGGAGGGCTCCATCCGGGGTTCGGTCTTTCGGGCAAATTGGAGTAGTCCTTTGACGATTTCCGTACAGCGGCTGGTTTCGTGAACGATTTTTTCCAGGTTATGGCGGATAGGGCTTTTTTTATCAATATCCTCCAGCAGCAAATTGCTGTATATCATGATGGCGCCAAGGGGATTGTTTAGCTCATGGGCAACTCCAGCAGCTAACTGTCCCAAGGATGCCAGCCGCTGACTTTTCATAATCTCTCGCTGGGCAAATTGCTTAAGCTGGTCGTCCCGCTCCTTTAGGGAAGAAGCCATATAATTGAAAGTTTCCCCCAATTCTCCAATCTCATCCTTTGATTTCACCCTTACCCGATAGGCGAGGTCCCCTTTTGCCAGCTGTTTGGAGCCGTGAACCAGGCGTCTTATCGGCTTCACAATTCCGGTTGCCAGAAGATAAGAGACCACCGTGGCGGCAGTCACTCCTAATAAGGTGATGCCAAGAAATATTAAAAGCGTCCTGTTCTTCAAATCCACAAATTTATCTTCTAACATACCGACATAGAGGATGCCGATAATCTCACCATTTATATTTATTATTGGCTCATAAGCGGTGATATACCAGTCGTTTGCTACAAAAGCTCTGTCAATCCACCATTTCCCTTTAATTAATACCTGGTCGTATACCTCGGATGAGACACGGGTTCCTGTAGCCCTCTCTCCACTCGATGTCTTTACATTGGTGGAGATCCGAAGATCCCCCTGGAAGATGGTGGCGGTGCCGATATCCTTATTGTGGTACTTTTCGCCGTGATAGACAATGTCTTTAATCTTATCTACAATAGCGTAATTCCGATTAATTAGGTCTCCCCCATAGAGTATGCCCATTAATTCTCCCGACTGGTCAAAAATTGGTGCTGCTGCTTTCAACATCATACCCGAAGTCTCTATTGCCTTGCTGCTTGGCTTGGCTTTTGGTGTAGGAAGAATTTCAATGGTTGCCCGCTCGGCTAAATCACCTCCGTCCTTCAACAATTCCTCATGAGTAACTATCTCGGTTGAGGAGCCGACCTTTTTGTTTCCATACACCCATTGAATGAGGCTGTCATGCGCCAGGCTATCTCCGAAGGCTGATGTGTTGTTCGCCCGGTACACCACCTGTAAATCTCTGTCAAGGATGGTTAATATATCCAGTTCCCCTTTCTTTTTAACTTCGATTAAAATTTCGTTCAATTCCCTTTTATCTTCTTGCTCTAAAGCCTTCTGCAAGCGGTTCCTTACCACGGTAAACTGGAGAATGGTCTCAATTTTTCTCAGGTGTTCATAGTAGACTTCGTGGGCGGTATAAAGGTCGAGGCGAACCTTGTTCTGAGCCTGCTGGATAACCCTGTCTCCGATAAGACGAAGCCCTACTATGGTGGCTACCAGACCGGTGAGGGTAACCACGCCGAAAAAGCTGATAATTAGCTTTGTTACTAATGAGATTTTCATAACATTCTCTCTAAAAATTCCTATCAGTATATCACTTAAAGAAACTCGAAGTCAACCCCGCCAGAGCCTGGTTAGTTAGTAACAAAAAGCTGTAATTACTCCCTGCAAAAATTTTCGCTCATTACCTATTATTCCTGTGTCACAGCACCGTTTTTCTTCAGGCCGTTCTCTTTTATAAATTGAGAAACTTTTAAGTTTTGGTTTCACTCCAAATAAATGGCAACATTGTCCTCAGCGTGCCCACATGGATTTTTTAGGGCGAAGTTTAATTTTAAAATTTTAATCTTCATCATATTAGCTAAAGTTATCAGTATTACATTTCATGCTTTTATTTCCAATTATCTTAATTGCTATCAATTCCAGTTGACTTCAAATTTCTGATTTGCTATAAGTCAGAAAAGCAGGAAAAATTGTTTTAAGCCATAAGAGGAAATTGCTATTCCCTTTTCGAACTGCGTACACAAGAGAATAAAGAAGAACCCAATATAATTCTGATATAAGGAGGAAAACGAGAAAAATGCGGAGAAGGGATTTTTTGAATACGCTTGTGGGCAGCTTTGCCGCTCTAAATGTCCTCTTCTCTCTGGATAAGCCCAGAATTTTTCCAAATAGCTCAAAAAAGGAACCATCGGAAACTGACATCCTGGTCAAGGTTTTGGGAACCGCTCAGGATGGTGGGCTGCCGCACTTCGGCTGCTACTGCAAGAATTGCCTTCGGGCGAGAGAGAATCCTCGATTTGCTCGCCTCATCTCATCTCTGGCGATTCTGGAGCTTGAAGAGAGAAAATTCTGGCTTCTGGATGCCACCCCCGACATCAGAGCCCAATGGGATATAGTCCACCACAGGCTGGCTCAGGAAAAATCGGGCTCACAAAATTCCCCCTATGCCATCCTGCTCACCCATGCCCACATCGGACACTACACCGGCTTGATGTTTTTCGGCTACGAAGCCATGAATGCTCGTCAGGTACCTGTTTACTGTTCAGCTCGCATGGGGGGGTTTTTAGCTAACAATGGTCCCTGGAGTCAGCTCGTTAATCTGGAGAACATAGCCCCTCGCATCCTCTCCCCCGACAAAGAGCTCTCGTTATCACCCCGACTTTCTATCACTCCACTTCCAGTACCCCATCGGGATGAATACTCCGACACCCTCGGCTTCGTCATCTCCGGAAGGAAAAAGAAGCTCCTTTACATCCCCGACATTCAGAATTGGGAGGCCTGGAGCAGGTCAATAGTCAGAGAAGTTGAAAAGGTGAACATTGCTCTACTGGACGGAACATTTTTCAGCCCTGAAGAGCTTCCTGGAAGGGACCTTTCTCAAATAGGACATCCGTTCATACAATCAAGCCTAAAGACTTTGAGCGAAGTGGCCAGCAAAGGAAAGTCGGAAATTTATTTCACCCATCTCAACCACACTAATTTAGCCCTTGACCCACAAGGAGCGGCGAGGAAAAAGATAGAAGAGCGAGGCTTCAGGTTGGCTGAGGAAGGAATGGAATTTTCCCTCTAAAATCGGGCTCATTTCTCAACATATCTTCTAAGTTACAATTTTGGGATGAACTCCTTCTCTGAGAATGTTGGATTTTTCTAAGGTATAGTCGATAACAGTGGAGGGTGATGTCCCCTGTGTTTTCCCTGCATCTATGATGAGGTCATCCTCTCACCAAAAGACTCTCCCCCCTCAGCAAGCACAGCAATGTCCTTCTCTTTTGAAATGTTGGCATAGGTATTAGTTATGGGTAAAGCTGACCCCTTCACTCACCCCCTTAGCCAGGCAAGCTCTGGCAGCCGAAATCCAATGGTTCTGGCCATTCCCAGGTGTTCCACGGAAGACTAAGATATGCTTTAAAGACTAAAGTCATAACCCTTGGCCAGAACTCGCCCCAAAGCGACCAGTCCAGAAGCTATAACTCCCTTCTTATCAATGGATATGAGCACATTGGAATAGACCATAACAAGCGCTTTGCTAATGGAAGAGCCTATATCATGCATAAAAGAGTGTAGAGGAATAGAGAATATTTACTGGCGCAGTAGCGGTCTGGTGAGGCAAGTTGGTCCTCCTTCACCCTTTAAGGAGATTTCTTCTCCTTTGTATTCACACACCTCCACGCCCTCATTTTCGAGCATCTCTTTTGTCCGGGGATTACCAGCAAGCATGATGCACTTCCGTGGGGCAACTGCCAGGATATTGCCAGCCATAGTGGGAAATTCGGAATCCGATATTTCCAAGAGTTTAATTCCTCGATTAATAATCCACTCTCTGAATGGTACGGGCAGCAATTTGGAGTAAACCACGGCTAAGTTGTGATCAATAGGGCTGATGAGAGACATCAGATGGAGACAGCACTGGTCTCCCTTCCAGTGCGGTAGGGGAACCACCACAAATTCATCAACGAGATCGGCGGTGAGCTCTTTCAACTGACGGATGCCATCGTCGTTGGTTCGGTATCCTCTCCCCACCGCCAATGTGCGGTCATCAAACCACACAACATCGCCGCCCTCTAATTTTCCTTCTCCGGTTACAGCACCGAGAATGAGGATGCCCAGTTCAGTCAGATAATCTCCCACCGCCGCTGGCTCCTGCTGACGATGCGGTTTGCCCATACTGCACAGGATAGCCCCCCGCC
>NJBL01000045.1 GCA_005223145.1 bacterium (candidate division B38) B3_B38
AGGGCGGCGGTGTCCTTTACCTCGGTATCGCTGACGGTGAGGGGCGGGGAAAGGGCGGTACTCTCAAAGGCGAGCCTGGCTGCCACATGGCAGGCAGCCTGTATATCTTCCAACGGGGCTTCGGCGGGGATTATTATGGTGGCTTCCACACAATCGACCACTTCATCCCTATTGGTATCCCGGAGGATGGCACCCGGCTCGAAGACCTCGGATAAGCTGGTCAGCTTTTTGCTCACCTTCTCTGCGGGTGCGAAGCCGACTACAAGGGATATAGTCCCTATTATAAGGATAAGGGAGAACAGTCTCCCTGATTTAAGTATAAAATATCTCTTCATGGTTAATCCCCTTTATTGAGTTTGTATAGTTACGATAGACAATGCTATGAATCTCATATAAAAAAGATTTACCTCTCTGGCATAGATGAAGCTCTTCAAGCTACCAGCCTAAGGAATAGAAGATGAACCCTACCAGGAGCCCAAAGGCAAGATTGAAGAGTTTGATAATGATAGAGTCTTTAATGGTATAAGAGAGCAAGGGTAACAGACCATGCCCATCCTGGACAAAGGAACTGGTGAAAAGAACGGAGAATGGTATTACCCCTCGGGCGAACATCATGACAAAGATAAAATGGGGTCCCGACTCTGGCAAAACGCCGACCAGTCCGCTGATGAGAAGCACCCATACCAGGTGAGTTTTGATAAATGCTTCCAGGTTCCAGTAGTTGAGGGCGACCTCCAGGGCAAATAACACCACAAAGGTCCACAGAAAAACCCTTATCAGATGCCTTTTAATGATATGAGACCAGATATGTTTGGTCAAGTAGTGCCTGAGGGACTCTTTTTCAGGATGGAATTCGTGGAGGGGACATTCCTGGCTGGGCTTGAACTTAAACTGAGGAACCAGTTTATCGGTCAGCCAGCTGAAAAAAAGCCCCATTACGAACAGAAGACCGAACAGCATCACTGCCTTTCTGGGAAAGAGGGATAACATAACGAAAGCTTCATCTCCTGAGGTGGCGATCATTCCCCCTACTATAGCTCCAAAGGATATAAGCCCATGGACATAGAGGCTCACTGTCATAAAGGAACCAGCACATCCTGGGGCAACTCCTAAAAACGAGGAAGCAACATATTGCCGCCACTGTCCACCTTTTAACAAACCTTTCAGTTTCCCCTTAGTAGCTACATTGACATAATCTACCACCACCATCATAACGAAGACCAGAGCAACAATGGTGAGCGACTCTTTCAGCAAGCCCGCAATGTCCAGCATCTCGCACCTCCTTTACAAAGTATTTTAGAGGTTGGCTACTCAAACATCTTCCTCTTTTGGGGTGAAGGGACTCGCACTGGTGAAAGCTCTTTTTCTCTTGTCCCGACTTCTTGATTTTTATGCTAATTGTAGTCCCGCCGATGAAGGATATAAGAGTTTCCTTTGCGGGCCACAAAATATCCTTTGATAGTAAGCGACTCCTAAGATGGCTTTTGGGGATTCAGCTCGAAGATTTTTTTGAAGAGATGAACCGGACGCAATTTTTCCCATCCCTTTTTGCCTTATAAAGGGCTTTATCAACCAGCTCCATAAGAGCGCTGGTTGATTTGACCTCTGGCATCTCATTAGAGGTTACCCCCAGGCTGATAGTCAGTCTTAAGGTTTCCTCAGCATGGTAGAATGGGTGGTCTTCTATCAATTTCCTTAACTTTTCGGCTATCTTTAGGGAGTTCCGGAGGTTTGAATCGGGAAGAAGCATCACAAATTCTTCACCTCCATAGCGGGCTAAGTAGTCGCTCTGGCGAACCGAACGGCTGATTAATTCGGCTAATTCCCTGAGAATTTTATCACCGACAGGATGTCCATACAGGTCGTTAATCCGCTTGAAATTGTCGATATCAAACAGGATGCAGGAGAGCTCTCGCTTGTATCTCTCTGCTCTATCCCACTCCTTTTCCAGCATCAGTTGGAAAAATCGATAATTATAGATTCTGGTCAGCTCATCGGTAATGGAGAGTTCGGTTAATTTTAGGTTGAGCTCCTCTAACTGTTTGCTTTTGGCAATCAGCTCAGCCATCAACCTCTCGTTTTCTTTTTGTAATAGGTACTTGCTGCGGGCATCTTTTAATACGAAGGGGAGCAAATCGAGGTGACCGAGATCCGGTTCTTTGACAATATAGTCATAAGCACCTCTTTTCATCGCTTGGACTACCGTCTTCTCATCTCCGAATCCAGTGGTTATTATCACCGGGGTATCTATCCCCCTTTTTGTCAGTTCGTCCAGCAGTTCCAAACCCGATATGCGGGGCATCGAGTAATCGGTTACTATAGCATCGTAGGTGCTGATAGAGACCTTTTCCAGACACTCTTCGGCAGAAAAGGCACAGTCAACAGAGAAACCTTTCTGCTGCAGCCTCTCTTGGGTCAATTCTGCGTGGCTCTCATCATCGTCTACTATCAGTACTTTCATCGCTCCATCTCTGTAAGAGAGGAAAGAGAAAATTATTCCTCAGGGTTCATTTTTATAATATTATAATCCCCTTAGATTATAAGAGAAAAAAAGGGAAAAAACAAGAGCTAAGAGGCCAGAGCTTAAGCAGAGAGGGGTCAACTTTTTATAATGGGGGGCAGGTTGAGGTGTATCTGAGAGGGTATTTTCGCATAATAAATGAATTTTCCCCTTGACAATGGCTGAGCAATATTATAGTATTTTCTCCTGTTTCCCAACCGAGATGTAAATAAGGCTATTTAAACCTGAGGCTCAAAAGAAGAAATGCCGATTGATTTTCTCCCAATATTAATACTTCTGATTCTTTCTGCTCTGATGTCTGGTGGGATGGTTTTTTTGTCCCATTTGTTCGGGCGGAAGGAGCCCAATCCATCGAAGCTATCCCCTTATGAGTGCGGTATTCCCCCTGTTGGTGATGCTCGCCTGAGGTTTTCAGTCAAGTTCTTCGTAGTAGCCATGTTGTTTATAATCTTCGATTTCGAAGGGGTCACCATCTACCCCTGGGCGGTTATCTTCCGCAAGCTGCACCTGTTTGGTCTGGTGGAGATGGGGGTCTTTCTGGGAGTTCTGTTAATAGGCTTAGTATATATTTGGAGAAAAGGGGCTTTGCAATGGGATTAGAGAGCCGTTTGGGGGATAATATCCTTACCACCGTAGCCGATAAATTTATCAACTGGGGGCGGAAGAACTCCCTGTGGCCCCTCACCTTTGGGACCGCCTGTTGTGGGATTGAGCTTATGAGCTCTATAGCCTCCCGCTACGACATCTCCCGTTTTGGAGCCGAGGTGATTCGCTTCTCTCCCCGACAGGCAGACCTATTAGTAGTAGCTGGAAGGATAGTCATCAAGATGGGACCGGTTCTTAAGAAGATATACGACCAGATGCTGGAGCCTAAATGGGTAATGGCGCTGGGTGCCTGTGCTACCTCTGGGGGGGTGTTTGATACCTATGGGGTGATTCAGGGGATTGACCAGTTTATCCCGGTAGATGTCTATGTCCCCGGCTGTCCTCCCCGCCCCGAGGATATATTAAACGGGTTGCTCAAGCTTCAGAAGAAGATTGAGCGAGATACAGTATTACCCCAGGAGAGATAGCTATGGATTATCCGGAGGGTAATCAGGCGTTAGCAAAGCTAAGGGCTACTTTCCCGGACTCCATTATCGAGGTTAAGGAGTTCCGAAGAGATATTACTGTAACCATTAAAAAGGAAGCCCTCCTGTCAATTATGCAGTTCCTCAGGGATGACGAGGAACTCAGGTTCAACTACTTAGCCAGCATCAGCGGGGTCGATTATCTGAAAATTGAAGGGGTGGAGAATCGGTTTGCAGTGGTTTACCACCTATACTCCTTCAAGAATAACTGTCGCTTGGCTATCAAGACCTTTGTCACTGAGGGTTCCCTGGATATAGATTCGGTCTATCCCCTGTGGAAAACGGCAGACTGGCAGGAGAGGGAAATTTACGACCTTTTCGGTATTATCTTCAAGGGACATCCGGCATTGAAAAGGGTTTTTCTCCCTGAAGATTACGAAGGACACCCCCTGCGTAAGGATTATTCCCTTGAGGGCAGGGGTGAGAGGTCAAGGTTCGATTACGAAGAGGGGTAAAGCGCTGCTATGGCAGATGAGATTAAAGAGATACCAACCGAACGGATGGTTATCAACTTCGGACCCTCCCATCCAGCCACTCATGGGGTCTTTCGCAACATCCTGGAGCTGGATGGAGAGAGGATACTCGATGCCGAGGTGGAGATAGGCTTTCTCCACAGCGGATTTGAAAAGTTGGGAGAGAACCGGAGCTATAATCAGTTTATCCCTATTGCTGACCGTATGAACTACCTTTCCCCCTTGAACAACGATGTCGGCTATGTCCTGACCGTGGAGAAGCTCTTCGGCATTGAGGTCCCCCCCAGGTGCCAATACATCAGGGTGATAATGTGCGAGCTGAACCGGATTGCCGACCATCTAGTCAGCATCGGGATGCATGCGGTGGACATTGGGGCTATGACTGTTTTCCTTTACGCCTACAAGCAGAGAGAGATAATTTACGACATTCTGGAGTTTGTCACCGGCTCCCGGATGAACAACTGCTACCCGCGGGTCGGGGGTTTGGTGACCGATGTCCCTGAAGGGTTTGAGGAGAAGGTTAAAGATTTCGCCGACCACTTCCTACCCACTGTGGACGATATTGAGAGACTGCTTACCAGGAACCGCATATGGGTCGACCGGAATAAGGGCATTGGGGCTATATCAGCTGAAGAGGCTATCTCCTGGGGTCTTAGCGGTCCCATCCTTCGGGCGGCGGGGGTAGAAAGGGATATCCGCAAAGACGAGCCCTATTCCTCATACGACCATTTTGACTTTGAGATTCCGGTGGGAACGAGGGGGGATTGCTACGACCGATATCTGGTGCGGATGGAGGAGATGCGCCAGAGCACCAGAATCATCCAGCAAGCTATTGCCAACCTCCCCGGTGGTGAGGTAAATGTGGACGACCCCAAGATAATCCTTCCCCCAAAGGAGCGAGTCTACCACACCATTGAGGGGTTGATTCACCATTTCAAGCTTATTATGGAAGAGCATGGCTTTCAGCCACCCAAGGGGGAGATATATTTGGCTACTGAGGCTCCCAATGGTGAGCTGGGCTTTTTCATTATCTCTGATGGGACCAACAAGCCCTATCGCATCCATGTGCGAGCCCCTTCCTTCATCAACTACTCTGTTTTTCCTCAGTTGGTTAGGGGGCACATGATCTCAGATGCGGTAGCTATTATAAGTAGCCTCAATATAATAGCCGGCGAACTGGACCGGTAGGGAGAGACTGCAGAACAGACTGTTTGCAAAGAGGACGAGATGGCGGTTAAATTTTCACCTCAAGCGGTAAAGGAATTTGAGGAGACTTTGGCACGCTATCCCCACAAGGAGGCAGCCCTCCTTCCGGTGCTCCTTTTAGCCCAGCGGGAATTTGGGGTTCTCTCAGACGAGTTGGTGCAATATGTTGCAGGATTGATGGACCTACCCCCTAGCCGGGTCAAAAGTGTAGTAACCTTTTATACCCTCTTTAACACCAGAGAAGTAGGACGTTATGTAATAAGGGTCTGTCATACCCTTTCCTGTGCTCTTAATGGCACCGAGGAGGTTATAGAGCATATTAAAAAGCGCCTCCATATAGACGTGGGGGAGACCACTCCCGACAAAAAGTTCACGCTGTTAGAGTGTGAGTGTCTTGGCTCTTGCAATACCGCCCCTGTTACGCAGATAAACGACCGCTACTATGAAAATATGACTCTGGAGCTGGTAGATCAGATACTCGACAGTCTGGAATAACAAGACCGATGGAAGAAAAGATACTTCTGAAATATATAGATGTCCCCGATATCGAGAAGATAGAGGTCTACCAGAAGCACGATGGCTATAAGGGATTGGCAAAAGCCCTCAAGCAGCACAAGCCAGACCAGATAATTGAGCTGGTCAAAGCATCGGGGCTGAGGGGGCGTGGTGGGGCAGGGTTCCCGGCTGGCTTGAAGTGGAGCTTTGTCCCCAAAGACTCAGGAAAGCCTGTTTTCCTCTGCTGTAATGCCGATGAAGGTGAGCCGGGAACCTTTAAAGACCGTCTCCTTATGGAGAAGAACCCTCATCAACTTATTGAAGGGATAGTTATTACCGCTTATGCGGTTAACTGCCATCAGGCGTATATTTACATCCGCGGCGAGTTCTCCCAGGCGATGAAGGTGTTAGAGCAAGCCATTGAGGAAGCCTACGAGCATAATTGTCTGGGAAAGAACATCCTCAAGCAAGGCTTCCATCTGGAGCTCTCCCTCCATTCAGGGGCAGGTTCCTATATCGCCGGGGAGGAGACCGGTTTGCTGGAGTCCCTGGAGGGGAAACGAGCAGAGCCACGCCTTAAACCGCCTTTTCCCGCTTCCGTGGGATTGTTTAAGGGACCTACCGTCATCAACAATGTGGAGACTCTTTCCAATGTACCCCATATAATCATGAGAGGACCAGAGTGGTTTAAGGGCTTTGGCACAGAGAAAAGTACCGGGACCAAGCTCTTCTGCCTCAGCGGGCATATAAATAAGCCGGGGGTCTATGAGCTCCCTATGGGAGTTCCCCTGAAGGAGCTAATCAACAACTATGGGGGTGGAATAATCGGGGGGCGAAAGCTGAAGGCGGTGATACCCGGGGGCTCTTCAACACCAGTGCTTACTGCCGAACAAGTGGAAGAAGTGGCCATGGATTTTGAGTCCCTTCAGGCTGCCGGCAGCATGCTCGGCTCAGCAGGGGTTATTGTTATGGATGAGACCACCTGTATGGTTGATGCCCTGGCTAACCTGACTCGCTTTTATGCCCATGAGTCCTGCGGACAATGCACCCCTTGCCGCGAGGGTGTCAGCTGGATGGCTAAGATAGCACGCCGCATTGAAGAGGGCAAAGGGTTAGAGGGTGACCTCGAACTGTTACTCGATATCTGCGATAATATCAGTTTTAAGACTTTATGCCCCATGGGGGATGCTGCTATAGGTCCCGTAGTCAGCTTTATTACCAAGTTTCGCTCCGAATTTGAAGACCATATACGCCAGGGAAGGTGCCCCATAGAGAAGGATAAGAGTATAAAGGTCAGAGGCTGATGGCCAAAATAAAGATCGACGGCAAGGAGCTTCAGGTGCCGGATGGAATCACTATCCTCGAGGCGGCTACTATCGCCGGGATAGAAATCCCCCACTTCTGCTACCATAAGGAACTGAGCATTAGAGGCAGCTGTCGCATGTGTCTAGTAGAGGTGGAGAAGATGCCCAAGCTGGTCCCCGCTTGCTCTACTACTATAAAGGATGAGATGAATATTTTCACCAGCTCGGAGAGGGTCATTAAGAATCGGAGGGGGGTATTGGAATTTTTTCTTATCAATCATCCCCTTGATTGCCCCATCTGCGACCAGGCAGGCGAGTGCACCTTGCAGGATTATGTCTACAAATATGGGTCCGCTGTAAGTCGCTTTACAGAGGAGAAAGAGCACTTCGAGAGAAGGAAAGAGCTCGGTCCTCATGTGTTACATTATTCTGAGAGATGCGTCCTGTGTGGAAGGTGCATTCGCTTCTGCGAGGAGATTTCAGAGACCCGTGAGCTGGCAAGATTCAACCGGAGTGTTCGCAGCGAGGTGGATGTTTTTCCAGGCAAGAGGCTTGATAATAAACTCTCCGGCAATGTGGTCGACCTTTGCCCGGTGGGGGCTATGGTCAGCAAGGA
Organism: bacterium (candidate division B38) B3_B38; assembly: GCA_005223145.1. GTDB lineage: Bacteria > Acidobacteriota > B3-B38 > Guanabaribacteriales > B3-B38 > Guanabaribacterium. The sequence goes on from NJBL01000045.1 coordinate 7,746, forward strand.
ATTTCTGTTCAAGTCGCGGGTCTGGTGGCTGACTCACACCGAGAGCATCTGTCCTCTTTGCAGTCGGGGCTGCAATATTGAGATAGATAGCCGGGATAACAAGATATTGAGGGTTAGACCGCGCCCCAATCCCGAGGTCAACAGCCAGTGGATGTGCGATGATGGGCGTTTTGGCTGGGACTTTGTCCATCGTGAAGACCGGCTGACCTCCCCCCTGAAGAGGGAAGGGGCGGAAATGGTCTCCATCAGCTGGACTCAGGCAATAAATCTGGTAAAGGGGCGGCTGAGCTACATAATAAGCAATTTTGGGAAAGAAGCCGTAGCAGCTATTGCTTCACCCTATCTAACCAATGAAGATAATTACCTGCTGAGGGTTTTGCTCCTTTCGGTCATTCGCTCGCCCTCCATGGCGGTATACCAGGCAGCTCAGGTGGAGGAACCGATGGTCTTCCCCTCCGGCTTTACCATTGAGGCTGATAAATCGCCCAACCTCGCCGGTGCGCAGGATGTGTCCGCCGTAGAGGGTAGGGAGCCGATAAGCCACCGCCAGCTTCTCCAAAAGGTCGCCAGCGGGGAGGTAAGGGCACTCTACTTTTTAGGTGGAGCTCCCAGAATCTCCCTGCCGGTTGACGAGCGGGAGATTCTGAAGAAGGTAGATTTCCTGGTAGTCCACGATTATGCCCCCTCGGAGCTGACCGAATGGGCGGAACTGGTTCTTCCGAACCTCTCCTTTGCCGAACGGGAGGGCACCTTTACTAACTTCCAGGGGAGAGTGCAGCGGATAAGACCAGCCCTCCTCCCTCCGGGGGAAGCCAAGCCCGACTGGGAAATTTTACAAGAGATTTGTCAAGCTATGGGCGGTGAGGTAAATTACCCCTCAGCGGAGAAGGTCTTTGAGGGGATTGCAGGAGCTGTTCCGGGCTATAAAGGACTCTCATATAGTGAGCTCGGCAATCAGGGGAAAGCTAAAGGTTAGCGGATAAGTTTTTATGTTCAGAATGGAGATAAGATGAGTCCCTTTTGGATAGACCTGATAATAATGCTGATAAAGGTTATCGTGGTGATGGGAGCTCTGCTGGGTGGAGTTGTAGTGATGGTGGTGGTAGAAAGGAGAGGGGCGGGCTTCATCCAGGGGAGATTGGGACCCAACCGTGTGGGACCATGGGGGTGGCTTCAACCAATTGCTGATGGGATAAAGCTCTTCTTGAAGGAGGAGTTTATTCCCGCCCAGGCTTATAAGCCCCTCTACCTGGCAGCCCCTGCATTCTTTATGTTCATTGCCTTTGTCACCTTTGCGGTGATACCATTCGGCGATAAGGTGGAGCTTTTCGGAAGAACAATTCAGCTCCAGATAGCTGATGTCAATATAGGTATCCTTTACATCTTCGCCTTCGCCTCCCTGGGGGTTTACGGCATTGTCATCGCAGGCTGGTCATCCAATAACAAGTTCTCTCTGATGGGGGGGCTCCGTTCGGCAGCGCAGATGATAAGTTACGAGGTCGCTTTAGGGCTTTCTATAATCGGGGTTCTGATGGTTGGTCAGTCGCTGCGGCTCAACGACATAATAGGAATGCAGACCCAATACTGGAGCTATCTCCCACGATGGAATATATTTATTCAGCCTTTAGGCTTTCTTATCTTCTTAATTGCTGCCATAGCCGAGGTGAACCGTATCCCCTTTGACCTGTGCGAAGCAGAGCAGGAGTTGGTGGTGGGCTATCAGGTGGAGTACGGAAGCATGAAGTTCGCTATGTATTACTTAGGGGAATATACCAATTTGATAACCTTCTCCGCTCTGATAGTGGTTCTCTTCTTCGGGGGATGGCATATACCCTGGATAGAGGGGCTTAATATTCATCCCTTGCTGTTAGCTCTTTTGCAAGTGGTCGCCTTTGTGGTGAAGGTCTTCGCTTTCCTCTGGTTTTTTGTGTGGGTGAGGTGGACCTTCCCCCGCTTCCGTTACGACCAGTTGATGAGGTTTGGCTGGCTGGTGCTTCTTCCTCTCGCTATTTTTAACATATTTGTCACCGGAGTGGTGATGGTCTTAATCCCCTGAGTCAGGAGTATATAGGTAAATGCGGGTAGTAACTCCGAAGCTGAGATTGATAGACCGGATATATATCCCCGCTCTAATTAAGGGGCTATACACCACTATAAAGCACTTCTTTATGCGGAGGTTCACTCAGGAATACCCCGAGGAGAAGCGGAAACCTTTCCCTGGCTATCGGGGACTGCATCGCCTTAATAAGGACCACCTGGGAAGGGTGAAGTGTGTAGCCTGTTTTATGTGCGCTACTATCTGCCCCTCAAAATGCATTGAGATTGAAGCAGACGAGGCTCCCTGGGAGGACCGGGAGAAGTATCCGGTTAAGTTTGAGATTAATACCCTGCGATGCATCTTCTGCGGGATGTGCGAGGAGGCTTGTCCGGAATTGTCGATTCAGCTGACCCATATTTATGAGATGGCTGATGTCACCCGGGAGGCTTTCGTTCGCCGCAAGGATGACATGCTGGGGACCAATGAGTTCTGGGTGCTAAAGGAATATTAGCTTTAGCCGGGAGATCGGGAGTAATGGAATTAACCCTGTTTGTGATATTTGGAGCGGTAGCGGTGGCATCGGCTTTTATGGTTATTGTCAGCAGAAATCCCGTTGTAAGCGCCCTGTTCCTCATACTCACCTTCTTCTGTCTGGCAGGGCTGTATGTGCTGCTAAATGCCCAGTTCATTGCCGCCCTGCAGATTATTGTTTACGCCGGGGCGATAATGGTGCTGTTCGTGTTCGTAGTTATGCTTTTGCGCACCGGCAAGGAGGCAAGGAGGGGCTATCGCTTGATATTTCAGAAATCTATTGGAATAATTTTTGTGGTGCTATTTTTATTATTGCTCGGCTCCATTACTCTTATGGTTTCCGTGACCGGAATGCGAGGTCCCTATACCGCTGAGGCGGTGCGTCATATTGGGAATACCCAGGCATTTGCTTCGGTGCTGTTCACCGATTATCTCTACCCATTTGAGATAATTTCGGTGCTCCTGCTGGCGGGAATAATAGGGGCGGTGGTGTTAGCCAAGAGGAAGCGATAAAGGAGGTTATGGATGGTTCCTCTATCATATTATCTGCTGTTGAGTGCTGTGCTGTTCTCCATTGGTGCTGTGGGTGTTCTCATTCGGAGGAATGTCCTCATCATGTTCATGTCCATAGAGCTAATGCTCAACGCGGTTAATCTGAGCTTTGTGGCATTTTCCCGTTTCTTAGACTCATTAGAAGGGCAGGTTTTTGTCTTTCTTGTTATGGCGGTAGCCGCCGCGGAGGTAGCCGTGGGGCTGGCAATCATTATATGCATATTCCGCAATAAAGCAACGGTGAATGTGGATGAGATAAACCTGATGAAAGGGTAGGTTGCTGAAATGGGTTGTTACACGGGATGGTTTGTTCATCGTTTAGAGATAGGGGTGTGCGATGCTTGATTATATCTGGCTGGTCCCATTTCTTCCGCTATTCGGGTTTGTGATTAATGGATTAGTAGGAACGCGGCTTCCCCGAAGAGTGGTAGGTATTATAGCCTGCGGTACAGTGGGATTGGCTTTTCTCATCTCTCTGACTGCCTTTTTCGTGCTACCCGACCAGCCGGTCCCTGATAAGGTGCTTTATAGCTGGATTAAGGTAGGGGACTTCAAGGCGGACTTCGCCTTCCAGGTTGACCCCTTGTCCATCATCATGATTCTGATAGTCTCGGGGGTTGCCTTCGTCATTCATATCTACTCCATAGGATATATGCACGACGACCCCGGATACTCCCGCTACTTTGCCTATCTCAACCTCTTTGTTTGCGCCATGCTTCTGCTGGTGCTGGCTAATAACTTTCTGATGATGTATATCGGATGGGAAGGAGTGGGGCTGTGCTCCTATCTGCTGATTGGGTTCTGGTATGAGCGAAAGTCGGCTGCTGATGCCGGTAAGAAGGCGTTCATTGTCACCCGAATCGGTGATTTCGGCTTTGCCTTGGGGATTATGCTTATCTTTAAGACCTTCGGCACCATAGATATCAGCGAGGTGATGCATCTGGCTCAGGGACGGTTTGAGGTGGGTGCTCCTATTCTTACCGCCATCACGCTGCTGCTGTTCCTTGGAGCGGTAGGGAAATCAGCCCAGATACCCCTTTATGTCTGGCTCCCCGATGCCATGGAGGGTCCCACCCCGGTCAGCGCCCTCATCCACGCCGCCACCATGGTGACCGCCGGGGTCTATATGATCGCCCGCTGTAATGTGCTCTATTCTCTGTCACCGACTTCCCTCATGGTGGTCGCCATAATAGGGTGTGCCACGGCCATTTACGCTGCCTCCATCGGGCTGGTGCAGAACGATATCAAGCGTGTGCTGGCTTATTCCACCATCAGCCAGCTTGGCTATATGTTTATGGCTTGTGGGGTGGGGGCATTTGCCGCCGGTATCTTCCATCTGATGACCCACGCTTTCTTCAAAGCCCTCCTCTTTATGGGAGCGGGCAGTGTGATTCACGCCCTGGCCGGGGAGATGGATATTCGGCATATGGGAGGGTTAAAGCGATATATGCCCACTACTTATAAGACCTTCCTGATAGCCGCTCTGGCAATTGGCGGAATCTTCCCCTTTGCCGGTTTCTTCAGCAAGGACGAGATTCTGTGGCGGGCTTTTGAGCAGAATTATATCCTCTGGGCGATAGGGGTGATAACTGCCGCCATGACCTCCTTCTATATATTCCGCCTCGTGTTTAAGACCTTTGCCGGAGAGAGCCGGGTGGAGAAGGAGAAGCTCGTCCATGTGCACGAATCCCCTCGGGTTATGACCGTACCGCTGGTCATTCTGGGGGTTATGTCGGTGATTGGTGGGCTGGCAGGAGTGGCCAAGGCTTTCCCCCTGCTGGGTATGAGCCGCTTCTTTTCGGAGAAGCTGAACATTCTGAGGTTTCTGGAGCCGGTAACCGGCGGGCACCATGCTGAGGGGGGGCAGGCGGTTGGTCTGGAAAGATGGCTGATGTTGGCTTCGCTGCTCATCGCTCTTCTGGGAATATATATCGCTTATCAATTTTATGTCAGAAACCCGCAGCTGCCGAAGCGCTTAGCTCGGAGGCTGGGGAGAGCCTATAATTTCGTCCTTAACAAATACAAAGTGGATGAGCTTTACGACTTTCTTTTCGTCAACCCAGCCAAGAGGTTTTCGGTGTTTCTATGGCGGATCTGGGATGACCGCATAATTGACGGAATAGTGAACGGGACGGCTGGCTTCTTCAAGGTCTGCGGTCATATAGGCAGGAGGGTTCAGACAGGTTATGTGCAGACATATATTTTGTTGATTATTATCGGAGCCGTGATTATCATCTGGTATTGCTTATAGACTAAAAGGAGTTTCTCTGTGAGGAGCCTTAAAGGATGAGTCCTTACGGTAGTTTCCCACTGTTGAGTATTATATTGTTTCTGCCCCTGGTGGGTGCGCTGGTAATCCTATTAATTAATAAGAAGTGGGTCAAGCAAATCAGGGTGGTTGCTTTGGTGACCTCGCTGGTGGTCTTTGCCCTCTCTCTGCCTCTGTTCTTCAATTTCGACAGCAGCACGCATGAGTTGCAATGGGTGGAGAAGAAACCCTGGATACCACAGTACGGGATTAGCTATTTTATTGGTATTGACGGCATCAACCTCCTGTTAGTTCTCCTGACCACCTTCACCTCGGTGCTGGCTATCCTCTCCTCGTGGAAGGCAATTACCGAGCGGGTGAAGGAATATATGATACTAATGCTCCTGCTGGAGACGGGTATGCTGGGGGTCTTTGTGTCGCTGGACCTCTTCCTGTTCTACATTTTTTGGGAAGTTATGCTAATCCCTATGTATTTCCTTATCGGCGTCTGGGGTGGTCCACGGAGGATTTATGCAGCTGTTAAGTTTTTTCTTTATACTATGGCGGGAAGCGTCCTTATGCTGGTGGGCATTTTGTGGCTTTACCACATTGGAGGGGGGACCACCTTTAACCTCTTCGAGCTCCTTAAGGTTCCTTTGACCGGCCATCAGCAGCTCTGGCTGTTCCTGGGTTTCTTCCTGGCTTTTGCCATCAAGATACCTATGTTCCCCTTCCACACCTGGTTGCCCGACGCTCATGTGGAAGCTCCTACCGCAGGGAGTGTGATTCTGGCAGCGGTTCTGCTGAAGATGGGGGTTTACGGATTTCTCAGATTCTGCCTGCCGCTCTTCCCTGATGCCAGTATTGAGTTTATGCCCATCATCTCGGTGCTGGCCATTATAGGGATTATATATGGGGCGCTGGTCTCCATGGTGCAGCCCGACCTCAAGCGACTGGTCGCCTTCTCCAGCGTGAGCCATCTGGGGTTCTGTGTGCTGGGGATCTTCGCTTTCAATATGCTGGGCATACAGGGAAGCATCCTGCAGATGGTGAATCACGGTCTCAGCACGGGGGCTCTCTTCCTTCTGGTGGGGATGATTTACGAGCGGAGGCATACCAGAATGATAGCCGACTTTGGGGGACTGTCCAAGGTGCTTCCCCTGTTTGCTACCTTCTTTGGGATTGTCACCCTCTCTTCTATCGGTTTGCCGGGGTTGAACGGTTTTGTGGGCGAGTTTCTCATCCTGGTGGGAAGCTTCCTCTTCCGACCGCTTTACGCCATTCTGGCAGCGACGGGTATCGTCCTGGCAGCGGTATACATGCTGTGGATGTTCCAGCGGGTGATGTACGGAGAGCTGGATAAGCCGGAGAACAGGGCTCTCAAAGACCTTTCTGTGCGTGAGATAACAACGATGGTTCCCATAATTGCTCTTATATTTTTCATCGGGGTCTTCCCCAGACCATTCTTGCGCAGGATGGAAGCCTCGGTCCAGCATCTGATTCTTCAGGTGGAGACGAAAAGGAGCCAGGAACCCCTTTATGTAGAAAAAATGAAGGAGAGAATCAAGGAGTTTTTCCACAACAATGAGACTTCAACAGACTAAAAACCTTGTTAGGATTGGGAGGCACGCTTAAATGCCCATTCCCTTACCGACTGTTAATCTGATTGACATCAGCCCGGAGATAATCCTGGGGGTCTTTGGTGTATTAGTTTTGCTTATCGACCTTTTTCTCCGCCGGGAGAGGAAAGGACATTTAGCGGTTTTGAGCCTGATAGGGGTGGTGGGTGCCTTCTACGCCTCGCTGAGGTTGTGGGGCTCTTCCCATTATGCTTTTAGCCAGAGCATAGTGGTAGATAACCTCTCCCTGTTCTTTAACGGCATCTTCCTTCTGGGCACTGCCCTGGTCATCCTTATGTCGGTGAGCTATATCCGTCGGGAGGGGATAAACCTGGGGGAATATTACTCCCTTCTTCTCTTCTCCACCCTGGGGATGCTCATCATCTCCTCGGGGAACGACCTCATTATTCTCTTCCTGGGGCTGGAGTTAGTCTCCATCCCCCTTTATATCCTGTCGGGGTTTGCCCGCACTAACCTGAAGTCCAATGAGGCAGCCTTGAAGTATCTCCTGCTGGGGGTTTTCGCCACGGCATTTCTCCTTTACGGTATCGCTCTGGTCTATGGCTCTACCGGAAGCATCAAACTCCCCATGATAGCTAAGTTGTTATCCGATACGGCTGTCTCCAGCAATCCCCTTCTGTTTATCGGAATGGGTATGCTGATTATCGGCTTCGGCTTCAAGGTGGCATTGGTTCCCTTTCATATGTGGACACCCGATGTCTATGAAGGGGCACCCACCTCTGTAACCGCTTTTATGTCGGTGGGGGTTAAGGCAGCGGGCTTTGCTGCTCTGTTGAGGGTTTTGCTCACTGCGCTGGATAAGCTGCAGTTCAGCTGGGTATCCATTCTGGTAGTTCTGGCTATTCTTACGATGACCGTGGGCAATGTGATCGCTCTGGTGCAGACTAATATAAAAAGGTTGCTCGCCTATTCGAGTATTGCTCATGCAGGCTACCTTCTGCTGGGTCTGGTAGCCGGAAGTCGGCTGGGGGTGTCCAGCATACTGTTCTATCTGGTAGTCTATGCTTTGATGAATCTGGGGGCTTTTGCGGTGGTGATTCTGGTGGGGCGCAAGGGTGATCAAAACCTGCACCTCAACGATTATGCTGGCTTGGGTTATCGCTATCCCCTGATGGGTGCCGCCATGTCCATATTCTTGTTCTCGCTGGCAGGCATCCCTCCCACTGCGGGGTTTGTGGCCAAATTCTATATCTTCAGCGCGGCGGTAAAAGAAGGATTCGTCAAGCTGGCCATAATAGGGGTTCTGAATAGCGCTCTGTCACTGTTTTACTATCTCAGGATAATGGTAATTATGTATATGAGAGAACCGGAGAAGAAAGAGGTTCTCCCCATTCTTTTCTCCCCCGGACTGGTGATTGCCCTCCTTATCGCAGTCTTAGGCGTCCTTTATCTGGGCATCCTCCCTTCCCGAGTTTTAGACCTGGCAACCAGTGCCATCAGGACCTTCCTCAGCGGATGATGAGCTCTTCATTTCTTTCCGCTTTGGGTTTTTTGCTAAACAGAACACTATAATGGAGGATTTTTTGATTCTGGCAGTACGATGAGGCTCTTTAGAAGGAGAAGGTGAGAGGTAACATGATAGGCATATCAACAGTATGGCGGTCAAAGCGCACCGACGATGGTGCTGAACTGGTGGATATGTTGCTGGAAAGCGGCGTCAACCAGATTGAGCTGGAGTACCGGGTACCAGAGCAGATGTATCAGCAGATGAAGCCTGCCCTTAAACAGGGGGTTCTTCAAGTGCTCAGCGTCCACAACTTTTTTCCGGTGCCTGAGATTTTACCCCAGCGGGATATGGGCGGAGGGGATGCCTTCCTTTTCTCCTCCCTCGATGCCGAGGAGAGGGGTAGTGTGGTTAAATATACCTCGCGCACCATTGAGATAGCTAATGAGCTTGAGGCGAAGGCGGTCGTGCTTCATTTAGGCGGAGTCAAAATGGGCAATCCAATGAAGCACCTTTTCCAGCTTTACGATGAGGGGAAGATAGAGACACCCGAGGGAAAGAGAATTGTCGAGGAGACCAAGAGTCAGCGGCTTGAGAAGAGGCAGCCCTTTCTGGATGCTGTTCTTTTCTGCCTGGACAAGGTTCACAAGGTTGCCGAGCAACAGAACATCATTCTGGGCATTGAAAACCGCTACCATGTTGATAATATCCCCGATTTAGAGGAGATGGGGGAAATTCTGAAACGATTCCAGGGGGGAAACCTTCATTTCTGGCATGATGTGGGTCATGCCTATGTGCAAGAAAAGCTTGGATGGGCTGACCACCGCCAGCTGCTGGAGAGGTATGGGAAAGATATGGTCGGTTTGCATCTGCACGATGTGAGAGGGGGATACGATGACCATTACACCCCGGGAAGTGGGGGTGTGGATTTCCAGCTGGTCAAAGATTACCTCCCTGCGGATGTCATAAAGATTTTAGAGGTGAAGCCCGAGGTAAGCCTGAAGGAGCTAAAGGAGGGGATAGATTTTCTGCACAGCATAGGGATTGAATGATGGAAGAGGAGCCCCGGCGCGCGCCGCACCCGCAGCAGAGGGCAAAGCAATATCACAGAATACATTTAAAGCTCAGCCTGAGCAGGTTTGCCCTTAGCCTTGCCATTCTCCTGAGCATCCTCCTCTCAGGAGCGTCCATTTCGCTTCGTAGCGCAATCCAAAGTCTCAATTCTCACCCCTGGCTCGTTGTGGGAGGCTATGGCTTAGTTTTCTATCTTCTCATTGAGCTTCTGTTCCTCCCTCTCTCTTATTACAGCGGTTATGTGGTTGAGCACCGTTTCCGTCTCTCCACCCAGAGCCGAAGAGCCTGGCTCAGGGAGAGAGGGAAGGGGATAGGGTTGAGCTTCCTTCTGGGACTCCTCATGCTGGAGGTTTTCTACGGCATCATCAGGGAGTATCCCCGGGGTTGGTGGCTGCCAGTAACAGGGGTTTTTGTCTTTATTTTTATTATATTAGCCAGGCTGGCTCCAGTGGTTTTTCTCCCCATCTTCTTCAAGCTAAAAGAGCTGGAGGGGGAAGAGCTGATACGGAGGCTGAGAGAGCTGGCGGAGCGGGCGGGAACAAAGGTAAGGGGCATCTATCAGATAGATTTGAGCAGGAAGAGCAAGACGGTCAATGCCGCTCTGGCTGGCTGGGGGAAGACCCGGCGGTTGGTATTGTCCGACACCTTGCTGCAGAACTTCACGCCAGAGGAGACAGAGACGGTGGTAGCCCACGAGCTGGGTCATCAGGTCGGACACCATATCTGGAAGATGATGGCGCTTCAGACAATTACCATGGGGCTCAGCCTCTTTCTCTGCGAGAGGGGTTTAAGGAGGACTATTCCCCTCTTCCCCTTCCAGGGAGTGGATGATGTGGCAGGCTTGCCCCTGGTGATTCTGATGATGTCGCTGCTGGGGCTGGTATTTCTCCCACTGATGAACGCTTACTCCCGTCATATGGAGCGGAGGGCTGATAGGTTCTCGCTGGGAAATATTGAAAGTCCGGAGTTTTTCATCTCCGCAATGGATAAGCTGGCGGAGCTGAATCTGGCGGATAAAAGCCCTCATCCGGTGGTGGAATTCCTCTTTTACAGCCATCCTCCCATAAGCAAACGGATAAGAGAAGCAGAGAGGTTTATGGCTTCATGAGGAGAATAGGGGCGCTTGGAGAGGTAAATAATCCTCTATTATTTAGTCGTTACTTGACTTTATATAGTCCTTCTTTTTGGCTTTGCCTCTACAAAGGATAGTAGTGTTTATAAAATAGCATTCCCTTAAACTCAGAACTCTTGAGCTTTGAGTTACTTCTTTACAATAATATAAGCACACTCCTCAGTAGTTGCTCTTGCCGAGATGGACCTCGCCTTGACCATTGGCACTACCAAAGGCTTTGAAGCTCCTGATAATAGTTCCATCGATTTTACACACATGAACTGCGGAACTCCCCCCCTCACCGTGAGCGCAGATTAGCTCATCAATTCCATCGTTATCTATATCAGCAGCAATTATGTGAACATCACCGTTGGGGTTACCACCAAGCACAAAAACAGAGAACTTGCCGATAAAGGTGCCATCCTTGTCAAACAGCTTGACGATGTTGCTCCCATTGTAGCCGGTGGCGGCGGCTATCTCCAGGTCAGCGTCGGCATCAAAGTTCCCCACCGCCAGACGCACTTCACCGCCGGGGTTATCAGCGGCTTCAAATGCCTTGAAGGAGCGGACGATAGTTCCATCGTAGTTGAATATCTTCACCCAGGAGCTGCCGCCTTCTCCCATACCGGCGATTATCTCGTCAATGCCATCGGCGTTCTCCAGGTCACCTGAGGCCAGATGAACCTCCCCCTGGGCATTGGCAGCACCGAAGGCTTTGAAGATTCTGATGAAGGTGCCATCGGCTTCGAAGAGCTTGACCCACGACTGACCACCTTCTCCCTGAGCTATAACTGTCTCGTTATCAG
>NJBL01000046.1 GCA_005223145.1 bacterium (candidate division B38) B3_B38
ATAGGAGAGATTATTCCCACTAAGGAAGAGGAGAAGTCGGAAACTCTGGAGGGAAGGATTGTTCGCCTCTCGGATATTATAGCCTATGTCAATCACGATATTGATGATGCCTGTCGCGCTGGGGTATTGGAGCCTTCGGATATACCTGCAGAGCTTAGAAGCTCTCTGGGAGAGAGCCATTCCGAACGGATAAATCGCATGGTCACTGATGTAATATATTCCAGTATGGCTATTGAGCTTTCTGACATTACCCTGAGTCCGCCAATGTTAGCGGCAACCGAGAAGCTGAGGGATTTCCTTCATCTTACTGTGTATGAAAATACAATCCCCAAAGCAGAATTTACCAAGACCGAGAAGATAATCACCGAGCTTTACAATTTCCTCCGTAAGAACCCCAAAAAAATGCTAGGGAAACTCAGCGACAAGGAACCTCTGGAGAGGATGGTGTGCGATTTTATTGCTGGAATGACCGATAGATATGCTATCCGCCTCTTTGAGGAAATTTACATCCCCAAGCCATGGGCTATAATTTGAGAGCGGTTACGCCGGGGCAGGGAAGAGTCTCATGAGCAGATTAACCAGATAGATGAAGTAGTCGGTCACCAGCAATACCCCCACCCCGATGAGGAGTATTCCGCTTATAATTGGTATCAGTCGCAGATAGGGACGGATTTTCTTGAAATAACTCAAGAAGCTGTTGATTGCTAGAGAAGAGGCAAAGAAGGGAAGGGCCAGACCCAGTGAGTAGAAGCTCAGCAAGATAATCCCGCTGGTCACTTTTTGTGAGGTGCTGGCTACAATCAGTATGCTCCCCAGGATAGGACCAATGCAGGGGGTCCATCCTGCCGCAAAGGTCATTCCCACCAGAACAGTTCCCAGGTAGCCGAGAGGCTTCTGCCTTAAATGAACCTTTTTCTCCCGCTGGAGAAACTTCAGGTTGATGACGCCAGTCAGGTGAATGCCCAGGATGATGATAATCACTCCACCTACTTTGGCGAGGAGAAATTGATATTTCTGGAGAAGTTGCCCGGCATAGGTAGCCGAAGCCCCCAACAGGATGAAAACCAGCGAAAAGCCGAAGATAAAGAGGAGGGAGTGCACCACCGTAGTCCGCCTGAGCTTGCTCCTTCCTTCTATGGAGGAGAAGGCTTCAAAGGAGATGCCAGTAATAAAAGAAATATAGGAAGGGATTAAAGGGAGAATACAGGGGGAGAGGAAGGAGAACAGCCCGGCAGAGAAAGCTATGAATAAAGATATGCTTGGAGTTGGCTCCATAATTAATACATTTAGAGGATGGAAGAGCCCCCTTTTTTTAAAAGAGAGCTTTCAACTTATTCTCAAAGACCTCCTTAGCTCGATATCCGATATATTTCTGCACTATTCTTCCCTGACGGTCAATAAAAAAGGTGGTAGGAATAGCATTTATGTTTCCATATTCTTTGGTGATTTCCTTATTTCCCATGAGGATGGGATAGTTAATCCCATGTTTTTCAACAAATCGCTTGACATCTTTTACACTGCCCGATTGAATAGCAATTCCTATCATCTGGAACCCATTCTCCTTGTATTGTTCATATAGCTCCACAAAATGAGGTATCTCCTGCACACAGGGGGGGCACCAGGTAGCCCAGAAGTCGAGGAGGATGACCTTTCCTTTGAAGTCGGATAGCTTTACTGTTTTTCCTTCCAGGTCAGTAAGAGCGAAGTCGGGTGCCGGAGATGAGGATGATTGCCCTTCCATCTTTCCGAAGCTCCCGAGGGAGAAAAGAGCAACTCCCAGCAGCAAAAGGATAATGGGTATTAGTGGTTTATTCTTTAACATTTGTTTACCTATCATTTTTTCTTGTCGCATGTTTAAGTATACTCCCTCAATTTACATAGATATAGTATGCCAATCTCCCGCCTTTTCCTCCCGTCTCTCTGATTTCTATCAAGTGGTCACCGGAGGACCAATCTATTAATTCGGTCAAATTCAGCTCCCCGGTAGCCCACTCTTCTTTTCCATTGACCCCCCATAAGGGAGTGCTCCTGAGCCACGAGAGAGTGAGAGGCTTTTTCTCGGCAATAAGGTCGGTGGAATATTCCAGTTTAATGCTTCGCACCTCTGCAGTCACACCAAGGGCAAGGCGAAGGCGCCGCCACTGGGCAGATGGATTAGCGAAGCTACCTGTAGCTTGTGGCTGGGATGCTTCCTTGGACAGGACTCTCTTCCACTCCCCTTTCTCTTGTATTTGCAGAAAAGCCGACCCCGATGAGGTGAGTTGGAGGTAGTAGTTCTGCGAGGAGGGAAAGCGGATAAATCCCTCCCAGGTGAGGATTAGCTTAGAATCATTGAGGGGTCCTATTAGAGAAAGTATCTCGTCAAGTTCTTCCCCGTGGAGGTGGTTATCAAGTTTGGTGAGGATAGATTTATGTCGGACTATCTCTTCCCAGCTAACTGAGCGCATATCGGCAAGCTCGCCGTCGGTATAGGCATTAAGGATGAGATTCTCAGCAACACTGCCCCAGTTGTCTCTTTTCACCTTAGAGCGGGCGCTCACAGCTTCGGTGAAGTTTTTGCCATCTATCCACAGCTGCACCCCCATAGGGATAGACCCCCCCGGCAACCCTTTCAAGTGGGAGCCATATAGATACATCCTCACACTATTTGCGGCTGCAGGATGGATGTGGATTTTGATGGTGGACAAGGGATCTGTATCCTGTATCGAGTGGTAGAGCCTCATAGGGAGATGGGTATGAAGCGAAGTCTCCGCTCCGCCGGTCAGCTCTTCTTTCTCTTTGGGAGTCAGGTGACCGTAGGCGGCTTCGTGGTTCTTCACCGTCCCCGCCGGTTCAAAGTCTGCCGCACGTTTACCTTCGAGGGTTCGGGCATCCTCAGCCAGCTGTGCTTTATAAGTGAAGCCGATGCCCCGAAGCTTTACATCGGGCAATAGCCTCTGGAAAGATGGTCCGGAGGCGACATCGTTAAACCAAACTATCAGGAAAAGCTCCTCCTTCTGCAGTACCTGTGAAGGAATTGGCGGCATAGGGGGAAAGTCGCTGCTTCCCAGTAGAACCTGATATTTCCCTTTTTCCACCAGTATAGGGATGCTCCCAACCGGCTCTTCTCCCTGGGAGCTGCTCCCATCGTTTGACCAGTGGCTTATACTCCTTGAGCGGTCGGTAATGACAAATTTGAAATAGCCTGAGCCCGTAAAGGGTACTCCCCTGATGCTTACCTCCCCCCGGAAGAGGATGGTCTGAGAAGCGGACTGTCCTCTCAGTAGGGGGAGTGCTGCTAATATAAGGCACAGGAGGAAAAGTGGCTCTTTCTTCATTCTTGCCCGTAATATATGGATTTATTCATTATCCCTCTTATTCTTTAATTATACACCATCATCTCCCTATGTTGTAAAATATTATTCAACTTTTTTAACTTTACATCAATAACATTATATGGTATAAGAATAATGTTGGCATATTTCTCATCAGATTTTTTTAAAAAATAAGGGGTGTAACCGAATATATGTATTGCCCCGAATGTGGCAGAGAGACACCTTCCGACAAGAGTTTCTGTATTAATTGTGGGGCTGAAGTAAAGGGCCTGGCTCCATCAAAGCTTGAGGAGTCAGAAGAGGAAGGGCTTTTTGGCGATATTGACCCCTCCTCCTTGGTCGATTCCTTTTTTACCCCCTTCGAGGAAAAGTTCCCCGAGTCTCGTCTACTGATTGAAGAGCCCTCCAGCTTCTCCCCCTTCAGCGAGGCAGAAGTTATTAACAATCGCTATGAGGTCAGGGGAGTTTTAGGTCGGGGAGGGATGGGGGTGGTCTATAAGGTTTATGACCGCATTCTGAAGGAAGATATTGCTCTTAAGGTGTTGCTTCGCAGCCTCATGCGCAGTGAAAAAGCAGTGGAGATGTTTTACAACGAAGCCAAGATCTCCCTTTCGCTAACCCATCAGAACATAGTGAGAGTCAGAGATATTGGAGAAACAGACGAAGTGAAGTTTATCAGTATGGAGCTCCTCGATGGGATAAATCTTCGCGATTGGATGGCGCTCCCACGCAGTCGTAGCAACAAGACAGCAGTGGAAGACGTGACGACTATCATAAAGCAGGTCTGCAACGCATTAAGTTATGCCCATCGGTTTACTGTTCATCGGGACATCAAGCCGGAGAACATCATGGTTCTGAAAAACCTCCAAATAAAGATAACCGATTTTGGGATTTCTAAATTGCTTCCCCCTATTGAGCTCTCTTCTACCGTCCTTTCGGTGGGGACGGCTTACTATATGGCGCCGGAGCAATATATCCAGGGAAGTGAAGTGGACCATCGCGCCGATATTTATTCGGTTGGTGTTTTGTTATATGAGCTTTTAGTTGGTAAGCTGCCTATCGGAAGATTCAAAATTCCTTCGCAGTTAAGAAGCGACCTCCCTTCCATTGCAGACCATATCATCACTAAGTCTTTAGAGTCCGAGCCCGAGGACCGATATGAGAACATTGAAGAGATGAAAAGCGATATCCTGATACTGGAGGACCAGATAAAGAAAAAGGAGAAAGTTCTTTCGAAGGCTCCTGTTCAGAAATTCCCCGCAAAGGCGGAGAAAATTGATTTAAATAAGGACTTTTTCTTCCACTTCAATTTAGGGTTGCGCTTTCAAAAACAGCGTAAATATCGGCTGGCCATTGAGCAATATCATCGGGCAATTGAGATCCAGCCAAAATTTGTCCAGGCGTACAACAATTTGGGTAGTGTTTACTTTCTCAGTGGGAGCTATCCCGAGGCGATGGAGGAGTACAAGAAAGCCATAGAGCTCAAGCCTGATTATGCAGAAGCCTATTATAATTTAGCCATGGTCTGCGAAGCCATGAGGGACATAAACCAGGCAATTGATTGTTATAGGATGGTCATCGGTATTCGTCCCGACCATGAAAGAGCCCACCAGGGATTAGGGGGCGCCTATAAGACTCTAAGAGAATACAATAAAGCAGCCAAGAAATATCGGCGGGCGCTGAGTATTAATGCCCATGACCCTATAACCCATAACCTTCTGGGAAATGTCTATATTTTGAACGGAAAGGTGGAAGAGGCAATCAGAGAATACAGGGAAGCCCTTCGCCTGAAGCCCGATTATAAATATGCCTTGAAAAATTTAGAAAAAGCTATGCAAATTGAAAAGGAGAATAAAACCTCAAGCGATACGGTGAAATAACGTCTGGGCTAACATACCAGCAATAGGGGGAAAGATTAAAGTAGAGAGAAATCTAATGAGGGTGAGTTTGGGTCCCAGGAGCCCGATTTCATAGGGGAGCCTACCGAATGCCCAGAGGGACCATCCGGTTAAATAAGCGACTGTCGGACCAATCCCCATTCCGGCTCGATAGAGGGCAGCTACTAAAGGAAGGAGGACATAGGGACCCCCAGGGGTAAGACCTCCAGCGAAGGCAGCGATAAATATCCCCTTAACACCCGCTTGGTCTCCCAGCCAGGCAGAAAAGAGCTCCTTGGGTATGAGAACCTGGATTAAGCCCGCTACTATGAAGGCGGAGACTAACAAAGGGAGAATGCTCAGAAGGGTCTGTCCACCGAATTTAAGCCCCTGGAATAGAAGCCGGTCGCCACGACTGTAAGCGATAAATGATAAAACGGCTGCAATAATAATCATTATTATGGTCGCTATCCTCATTTCGTTTTCCTCCTCTCATCTTTGTTGCTGTAACAAAGGGGATAATTTAATTCATTTCTTGGCATTAAACCATAGTTTTTTATTCTATTATAATATAAGAGAGAGGGCAACTGGAGATTTTTCACCCTGTGTAATATGTAAGGGGATTAACATCAATTTACCCGGAGGTGAAGGAGTTGCTGGAGAAATGGTTTAAACTAAGGGAGAGTGGCACTACCATTCGGCGGGAGACAGCATCGGGGATGACCACTTTTATGGCCATGTCCTATATCATCTTTGTGCAGCCAACTGTCCTATCAGCATGCGGGATGGATTTTGGGGCGGTGATGATAGCCACATGTATATCCTCTGCCATAGGCACCATCATGATGGGATTTTTGGCAAATTATCCCATTGCCTTAGCCCCGGCTATGGGGCACAATTTTTACTTTGCTTTTACCGTATGCGGGGCGGTGGCTGCCAGGGGATTGGGCTATCCCTGGGAGGTGGCGCTGGGAGCGGTATTCATCTCGGGAGCCCTATTTATCCTTCTATCTTTCGTGGGGTTCCGGGTGAAGATTATCGATGCGGTCCCTTCTACCCTAAAGAGCGCCATTGCGGTGGGCATTGGGCTGTTGATAGCTCTTATTGGTCTACAATGGTCGGGGGTGGTGGTTGATAATCCGGGAACCCTAATTGGTTTAGGTGACCTATCCTCCCGTCCGGTTATATTATCCATTACAGGACTGACCATCATCGCCCTTCTTCTGGCGCTGCGGGTGCCGGGAGCTATGCTGCTGGGGATTGTGGCTACTGCATTGATAGGGCTCGCGTTCGGAATTGTGAAGTATTATGGGGTGGTCAGCATACCCCCATCGGTTCTGCCTACTTTTTTAAAGCTTGATGTGTTGGGGGTGTTCAGGCAGGCAGATTTCCTGAGCGTTATCTTCGTCTTTTTCTTCCTCGACCTGTTTGATACCATCGGGACCCTTATTGGTGTTAGCGAGCAGGCGGGGTTTCTCAGGAAAGGCAAGCTCCCCCGGGCGAAGAATGCGCTTCTTTCCGATGCCATTGGGACGGTCAGCGGGGCAGCGTTGGGCACCTCGACAGTAACCAGCTATATTGAGAGCGCCGCCGGGGTATCAGTGGGCGGGCGGACTGGATTTTCCAACCTTATTACCTCCTTCCTTCTGCTGATATCAATCTTCTTCTACCCGCTGGTAAGAATGGTAGGAGGGGGATATCAAACCCCCCAGGGGGCTGTCTTGTATCCTGTTATCGCTCCTGCCCTCATAATTGTGGGGAGCTTTATGATGAGGGTGGTGAAGAAGATAGAGTGGGAGGATGTTACCGAGGCTATCCCTGCCTTTCTAACTATGGTGGTTATGCCGCTTACCTTCAGCATTACCGAGGGTATTGCTTTTGGCTTTATCTCTTACGCCTTTGTAAAACTGGTCAGCGGTAGGGGGAAAGAGGTTCACTGGATTATCTATCTGTTTGCCTTGCTGTTCATACTGAGATACATCTACCTCTGATGGTTCAATAGCAGGTTACGGGAGGCCCTCTTAGAGAGCCCCAGCTTCGCCCTTATTAGAAGTATGGTTTGGGGGCTGAGGAAGAAATATCCCTACTTTTCGGCTCTTTGCTGAAATATGCTGATTATTTTCTTAGGTTTTTCCGGAGGTAGGGCATTCTTTTCCACCAGGGTAATCTCGCTTCAGGTTGAATTCTCTGTTAAACCTCTGTCCAGCTTTTTTATGTGGAGCAGAAATTTTTTCCGCTGATTCTGAGCCTCGCTAACCTAACTCTCTATAACCGTCCAAATTGGATAACATTATTGCGCTTATTAAGTACATCTTCCTCATCATTCTCCCGGTTCAGCAGGTCAATTTCTGAAATTATTTCTCTGAATTTTTAGGCCAGGAAGAGGGATTAAAGGTTAAAAGTCGCTTGGGGGAAATTTTTATCGGTCTTTAATTTTTTGCAACCTGGAGAGGGAGAGGGGTAGCTCCAGGTGGTTTGATTCCAGAAGATGGGGATTGGTTAAGAGTTCCTCGGTTTTGCCATTAGCTCTGATCTCTCCTTGATTGATTATCAGGCAGCGGGGGCAGACATCGAGGACAAGGTCGAGGTCGTGGGTGGCGATGACAATGGTCTTAGCTAACCCCTTCAGCAGATTAATAAGACGCCGGCGGTTTTTTGGGTCGGTGTTGCTGGTTGGCTCGTCTAAGGCAAGAATTTCGGGATTGTAAGAAAGGACAGTGGCGATGGATACACGTTTCTTCTCCCCGTAGCTCAAATGATGGGAGGAGCGATTTTCATAGCCTGGCAGTCCTACCTCTTGCAAAGCCTCCTTTACCCTTGTTCTGACCTCCTCGGCGGATAAATCCTGGTTCAAGGGACCAAAAGCGACATCGTCAAAAACCGTAGGGGAGAAGAGCTGGTCGTCAGGCTCCTGGAAAACCAGTCCCACTTCTCTTCTGACTTCCCTGAGGTTAGCTTTATTGATAGCCTTACCCAGAATTCGCACCTCACCCTTTCCTCTTAAAATCCCATTAAAGTGCAGCAGAAGAGTCGATTTGCCAGAGCCATTAGGACCTACAATAGCAACTTTCTCCCCTCTGCCTATTTCAAGCGATATATTTCGCAAGGCTTCCGTGCCATCCGGGTAGGAGAAGCTTAAATTTCTGACTTCAATGCAGGGTTCATAATGCATGGCTGTTGCTAAATATTTTCACTAATACTATAATGGTTATCAGGGCAAAACCCACCAGTATCTCAGCCATCCTGAGGTTGATGGTGTTAAAAGTACGGATAGTGCCATCAAATCCCCTGGAGCACATAGCACTATAAGCCCTTTCCCCTTTTTCGTAAGTGCGGATGAACAAAATTCCTATAAGGGGAGCAGTGCTTTTTATCTGCCGCCATTTTCCGGCGCCAAACTCCCGGGACCTCTTCCCCCTGGTAAGCCTCATTGCCTCATCCGCCAGGATAAAGATATAGCGATACATAAAAGAAAGGAGGAGTATGAAGACCTTGCTGATCTTCAATCTTTGCAAACCCTGCAGAAGGGAGGGAAAGGGAGTAGTAGAAGAGAGCAGTATAAGGACTAATATGGCAAGATAAGACTTTATCACTATTCCCCGAAAGAGGACTCTCCCGCTATGTTCTGCGCTCAGTCCGGTGCGGTCAAAAAGGAGAAACAGGCTTATTAATACCACAAAGGGTATAATCATCAGAGAGCGTTTGAGGATAAAGAGGGGTGGAACTCTGGAGGCAATAACCAGAGATGCGATTATCACCCCATAGAGGGCGAATTCTAAGAGACTGCCGGAGTTGGTCAACAGGATAGATAGTACGAAGAATAGAGCGACCAATATTTTCAATCGGGGATCAGCCTTATGAATAGCGCTGTTGAGGCTGCTATATTTATCTAAATAGGAGTGTTGCACGGTCTATTCTTATCCTTTTTGCCCATATGTTTGTGGGTTTTCCCCTTTTCCGCATCCTTATATTTTCTCAATAGAGTGCCTAAGGCAACGACAACTCCGAAGACAATCGCCATGCCTGTAAGAGCAGCTAAAGCTGTGGAGGCTATCGGTGAGTTTATCCTGGGGAATCGGTATTCGGAAAGGGGATTGAAATTAGGAGAGTGGGAAGAAGCTTCCTGCTGGCGGCTGGATATTCCCAGTTTTTCCATAACCATTTCCAATCCGTCAGGTAGCTCCGAGGATGAAATTGATACAAGAAGAGATAGCGCCAGGGCAATGAGAGCGCCTATAATGATCCTTCTGTTTTTCATGATGTAGTTGCCGATATTCTTAACAGGTCGGGTCTTATTTTATCAATAACTACGATGATGAGTATAGTAATAATGGCTTCCACCACTCCTATCAGGGCATGTATGACGGTCATAGCTACTAAAGTCGTTTTCCACGGGGCAACCCCCGACAGCCCCAGCTCCCCGGCGCATGCAGCCGCCGGTACGACAACCGAAAGCCAGGCTCCTGTCCCACAAGCGAAGAGAAACATTTTTTTACTCAGACTCGTCAGTGAAGACAATTTAACTATCCATAACCCACTTATCGCCCCCAGGATGGCGATATTCAACAGATTTGCCCCCAGGGAGAGCAGCCCTCCATCCTGGAAGACAAGGCATTGGATGATAACCACTGCCGCCATAACTGTGGAACCCTCCCACACTCCCAGAAGTAGAGCGGCTAAAAAACTCCCCAGTAGATGCCCAGAGGTCCCCCCGGCAATGGGAAAATTGAACATCTGCGCCGCAAAGATGAATGCACCCATCACCCCCATCAGGGGGACCATTTTCTCTCCCAATTTCCCCTTGGTTCTCTTAAGGGCGACAGCTATCCACCCTACAGAGATGCCGTAGCAGAGAAGAATGGTTTTAGGGTCCAAAAAACCATCGGGTATATGCATAATGCCTCGTAGATTAGAGCTACATAAATTTGGCTTATTATCTTACCATAATATGGAGGAATTTAAAACCGAAAAGGAAACTTTGCCAGGCAGTATTATTGAGGATGGTTAAAAAATTATTTCCTTGAAGATTAGATTGTGCTATAATAATAAGCTTTTTAATGTTTAGATGAAAAGGAGAAGATAATAAGAAATTTTTTTATAATGTTTAACATGACGCCCGGAGGATACTTCAATCTCTTGGCGGTTATGCTAAAATAATTATCCGATGTCTTTATTTCGCTTTAAAGAGTCCTAAAAAGAGTTGCAGATTATTCACCCCCGGGGTGGATTAATTGAGCAGGAGGTAGATTATGAAGAAGTTGACCTTAGTGCTCTTCTCTATGAGTTTTTTGTTAGCATTCATATGTGGGCTCCCACTTGTAGCGGATGAATCATTCCCATCCAGTAATATTGCTAAAACTACCGAAGCTGAAAAGAGCACAGACCCAGCGACTGCTCTCCTCTTGGACACTTCCAGCGAAGAGAAGAGGACAACACGATTTGCAGTGTCGTTCTATTCAGGACTGGGCGCTGGCAACATCCATACCGCCCTATCCTTCGGGGGAGCATTTACCTATTTCTTTAAAGAGAAGCTGGCGATAGAAATTGAGGGAGGCTACTCCCTGGGAGGAAAGGATAAGGTAAACATCCCTGAGGTAGTTAGCTTCAATATTAAGGGACCTGGGGTTTACAACTTTCTGGCCCACATCCTTTATGACATCAAGCAGATAAGAAAGTTCGTCTTCTATGGCAAGGTAGGAGCTGGGGGAGTGGGCTCTTCTTCCAAAGAGGTGGTGGCTAACCCCAGAGCAAATTTATTTTATAATGTGAGATACGATCCGATCAAGGATTTTGCACTAAGCATTGGGGGTGGATTCAGATATCAACGAAGCTCCCATTGGGCTATAAGGGTCGACATCAAAGAGCTGATAGTCTTTGCAGAAGACACTTCTGGTATTTTTATTGCTTTAGGCGGGTTGTGCTATTCCTTTTAGAGCCAATAATTGCCGCCTTCCTTTCGCTCTTTATTCATAAATGACGGTATAATTACATATCCACCATCGCCCGCCTTCAAAAATAGCAGTATATGTATGAGTGACTATCGTCTCTGATTGGTATCCATCGCTCTGTCTTACGCTGACAATCTTGCTAGTAACGCAGATATCAGAGGCACGCGTTGGGGTTAGGTGACCGATGCTCACATCGGAGAGGAAGTAAATTTTCAGGATAAATGGCTCAATCTGATATTGAGCTTGTAAGTAGAGGATAGTGTCTTTCTGATGCTCTCTACCACCACATGAGGGGGTGAAGTCTTTGACAATCTCATCTGCATCGAGGTACATTAAATTTTCGAACATTCGGAAGAAATTGATTATCATCTCCGAAATTATCCTCTCCACCTCTTCCATGTTGAATGGGGAGGCTACATAAAGTTGCTGGGAGGTTGATCCGATAGCTCCCACATTGTCCGAGACTGTTAACACTACTTCAGGATTCCCTTCCTCTTGATACATATGATTTACAATCTTCCCTTCCCCTTTTTCTCCATCTCCGAAATCCCAGCTATAGCTGCTTATTTGCCCATCGGAGTCATAAGAGTCTGAAGCATCAAAAAAGAATTGGGTATATTGGGCATAGCCGGAGGAAGGGGTTACTTTAAAAGAAGCCACCGGGCAGAGGTTAGGGAAAACAGAGAAAAAACCTTTGGCAACGCTAGTGAACTCTAGGGAATTTTGGACTACGATATTGCGGGGTCCTACCTGAGCTTCTGGAAGGACCGATATGGTGGCAATAGCTGAGTTGGAGCTTCTCACATCTACCTGGCTGACATCAATATCAGCCCCGAAATTGATTATCATATTGGGGGTGAAATTCTTCCCCTGCACAGTTATATTTTGATTAAATGCGCCCTGTCCTGCAGAGTTCGGCTCTACTCTTTCAATATCAGGAGGTAATTTGGGGGAGGTGATTTTGTTCTGGCAGCCTGTAACAATAACAAATCCTACCATAATACAGCATAACAAGAGAATTTTTTGCCTCATGGTACCCACCTCTTAATTTTGAATCAGTTATTACTGCTTTCATTTGCTAATTTATGGAGAAGACTTTTGCGCATGAATAAGGAGCGCATAGCCTTGCAGGAAGAAAAGCATCCTATCCCCTTGGGATAACAGCCAGAGGATGGGATAAACCAGGTTGTATAAGCGCAGCTTCTTCTGATGATGCTTATATTCTTGGGCAGAGGAAATAGTTAATCGACCATCCCTCAACTTTTCCTTCTTCCTTCTTCCGAATACGACATTATACACTAAATTCAGCACATATTCGATAAATTCGGTAAAAAACCTGGAATAGGTGGAGGAGAATACCACCTGGAACCCCTCCTGCTCCAATCTCTTGATGAGTACCTTGAGCTTATAGCCTTCGCGAACATGTCCATATTCTTCTAAGGTTAATCCGCTCTTCCTTTTCAGTAGATTAACTATATGGAACCACCCTACTGATGGTGTAGATAAATAGAATTCCCCCTTCTCCTTTAAGGTTCTCTTAATCTCTCGCAGGCAGTCCTCATCATCTTCCACATGTTCTAAGATGTCCAGAGCCACAACCACATCGAAGGAGCCATTCCGAAAGGGGAACCGATGAGGCTCAATCTGGACTACATTTTCCCTGACCAACTCTTTGGCAGCCACAAGATTAGTGTAATCCAGATCAACGCTGACCCATCTCCCCCCCATTTGCCGCAGGAAATAGCTTATGGTCCCCTTGGCACATCCCAGATCAAGGCAAAGCTTGTTATCCAGAGGGGGGATAAGAGAACGGAGGAGCTTCACCTTTTGCTTCTTCTTTAGAGAGTGGCGATAAATGCGCAGTTGCCAGCTCTCATATGATTCCCCCTCTGCCGACTCCTTTTTCATCGTTAATATTCTTCCTTATACCTCTTTCTCCCGATACACCCTCTTAAACCATCGTCGCATTAACTTGTAGCCCAGAAGATTCTCTTTAAGGAAGGTTTTCAGATTGATGGTTGGTATTCCGAGGAGGGTCTTCCTCCAGAGACGGTCACAGTTTTTGCAGGGACTAATATGGTCGTAGTTCTGAGTAATAAAGCTCCGCCGTAAGCTAATCATAGCCTCCCCATTCCACACCTCCATAAGAGATGAATTCATAAGCAAGCCAAGGGGGATCTCCGCAAAGTAATCCTGAGGGCAGGGGAGCACTGTCCCATCCCAGAGGATGGTCATGGAATACCAACAGAAGGTGCACGGGGAGTAACTCTTCCTTTTCGCCGCCGCAATCCTCTCCTCGGGGATGTTCCCGCCCCAGTTGTGGGGGAGCTTGATATACAGTCTGTCCAGGGGCAGCCTATCGAACTGGCGAATAAAATCTCGCTGGACTCTGGGAGAGACTTCATCTCCGGAGTCTATAGTCTGGAAAATAGTGTAAGGCTTTTTAAGTCTCAATTTTTGCTTGAGGCGGAGGAAGTTGAGGATATTATTAAGGGTCTTTTCGTAGTGAGCGTTGACCCGAAGCCTCTCATAGGTCTCTTTTTCAAAACCATCAAAAGAGAAGGATATCAGGTCGAGTCCAGAGCGCAGGAGTTCTCGTGACATCTCCTCGTCCATAATAGTGGCATTGGTATGGAGGCGCGTTTTCAGTTCCGCCTCTCTGGCTAAGACTATCATGTCTATAATTCGCTTATGGAAGAGGGATTCCCCACGATGGCAAAGATTTATGTCGTAGACGCTCCCTTTGGCTTCACAGATTATTTTCCGATATAGCTCATAGTCCATATATCCTCGTTCCACCGGACGAGGGGAGCTCTGAGGGCAGAAAGGGCAGCGGAGATTACAATAATTAGTAGGCTCGAGCCAGATGCGGAGGGGGGAATATTGGCAGACCTCCGTCCCCTTTTTATACCCCTGGTAAGCGTTCCATAAATGGCTTAAATGCTCTGTCTTTCCCATCATCTTTTGCCCTTAGGAGGAATTCTACCCCAGCAATGTGATATTTCCAAGTATTATTAAAGATAACCATTCTGGACATACCACCCCAGGGTCTGCCTTAGCCCCCGTTCCAGGTTTACTTTGGGGCGGTAGCCGAGCTCTCTTTTAGCTTTGCTGATATCGTAAGCCCTGTTTTTCGCAAAAAAGGCGATCTTTGAAGGGCTCAGAGGTGGCTCGAAACCCAGTAGCTTCCCACTCCACCCCATAATCCAGCCAAAGGGACGCAGGGTCCATAAAGGAAGTTTTACCGAGGGAAGCTCCACCCCCAACAAAGAGGCGATTTTATTTATCAACTGCCCAACGGTGATGAACTCATTCCCTCCAAGGATAAAGACCTCTCCCTTGAGGATATCTCGTTGGGCGCATAAATAGAGACCCTGAGCGACATCCTTTACATAGACGGGATGTTGCAGATTGGTCCCTTTGCCTGCTATTATAAACCTTCGCCGCCTGATGGCACGGAAGAGTTTCAGGGTCCGAGTATCTCGCGGACCATAGACCCAGGTGGGTCGTGCCACTACCACCGTGAGCCCTTTTCTGGCAAACTCTAATGCAATCTCCTCGCCCCTGCATTTCGACTTTTCGTATATCTCATCGGGGTTGTAAGGAGCTTCTTCATTGGCGGGGGGATTTTTAATATCCCCGGAGACAGCCACTGTGCTGCAGTATACAAAACGAGAGATACCCGATTTTCGGCAGACTTTCAGGATATTCTCCGTTCCCTGGGCATTCACTCTGAAAAACTCCTTATGGGAGATGGGGGTCGCTCCCAGAGCGGCAGCCAGATGGAACACAACATCCACACCATTAACCGCCTCCCGGAGGGAGGGGCGGTCTAATATATCACCCTGAATAAGTTGTACCTTTTTGCCGAATAGTTTCTGGGCTATATCCGGCTTTCGAACCAGAATCTTGACTCTGGCTTTCTTGTTGAGGAGGTAGCTAATTAGATGGCTGCCAATGAATCCTGTTCCTCCTGTAACCAGCGCTTTCAACCTCTCACCCCACCTTTCTGTTAGCTTTAATAGTAAGAGGGCCCCCGAAGAAGGAGTTAATTTTTAGCCTGCCAAAAAGACTTTCGGTGGCGGTGGTGAATCTCACCGAGTTGAGCTTGCGGTGGACAGCCAGAGGCAACACGAATTCTCGGTGGGAGGAGACCATCTGGAACCCATGCCTCCGCAGCTCCCTTTTAATGGCAGCCATCCGTAAGACGCGGTAGGTCTGAGTCTTTTTGTCCAGAAACTTCTTCAGATGCAAATAGGGGGGGTGAAGGAGAGCGAAGCTCCCCCACGGTGAAAAGTCAAAAACCACTGTCCCTCTGGCTACACGGCAGAACTCCCCGATTACCTTCTTCCAATCTACTGCATGAATCAACAACCGGAAGCAGACCACCATATCGAAGCTTGAATCAGGATAAGGGAGTTGATGGGCATCCCCTTGCTGAAAGCTTATGTCTGCCCCGCACTCTTCCGCCTTCTGTCGGGCTATGGTTAACATTTCGGCAGAGGCATCCAGGGCAGTGACCCTGGCGCCGCAGTGGGCAAGGGGGATAGCAGTTCTTCCGGTGCCTGCTCCAATATCAAGAATGGTCTTCCCCCTGAAGTCCCCCAGGATGGAGAGGAGGGTGGCTTCCTGTTTTTGCTGGATTAATTGACCAATAGGTCCCCCAAACCTATCCTCATCAAACTTTGCCGCTACCTCCTGGCTGGCGTATACCCGGTAGCTGTAATGCTTCTTAGAGAGTTCACCCTTTCTGGCGGAAGGGTTTCCCCTCCTTTTCGTTTTTATCTGGCTGAGGTGCTGGTAGCAGAGCTTAA
This sequence comes from bacterium (candidate division B38) B3_B38, assembly GCA_005223145.1. Lineage (GTDB taxonomy): Bacteria > Acidobacteriota > B3-B38 > Guanabaribacteriales > B3-B38 > Guanabaribacterium. The sequence continues at coordinate 15,954 of NJBL01000046.1, forward strand.
CCTTCTTCAGATATTCAGGGTAGCTATATTTAGTCTCTACCAGTTTTCTGGCGCTTTTGGTGAGCCTCTGGCAGAGGTTATAATCCTTAAGCAGAAGGTCTATCCCCAGGGCGAAGGATTGGGGCTCAGGCTCGGTCAGGACAGCTACCTCCGGGTTGAGAACCTGCGTATGGGCGGAGATATTGGTGGCTACAATTGGTTTGCCAGTGGTAAGATATAGATAAATCTTCAAGGGGACATTATCACCTTTAATTCTGGGGGAGACCAAAATGTCGGCTAACTGGAGATACAGAGGCATCTCATGATAGGGTCTCTGCCCAGTGAAAGATACATGCCCCTCAATTTTCAATTGGCGGGTAAGAGCCTTCAAACTGGCTATCTGCTCCTCCTCCCCTCCGACGATGAGGAAGTGGACATCATCGCTGCTGTCCACCACTGAAGGGATTGCCTGCAAAAGGAGCTCCAACCCCTGATAGGGCTCAAAAGTTCCGGTATAAAGGATTACCCTTTTATCCTGCAGCTTCAGGCTTTCCCTGAGCCTCCGGAGTTGCGCTTCATCTCCCTCATGCTCGTCAAACTTCAGGGGTGGATTTTCGATGATGTATATCTGTTTGTGGGGGTCGATTTTTTTGACCACATCTTCAAGATAAGGACAGATGCCGATTATCATATTCGACCCTTTAACAATGCTTCTCTCCATCAAGGAAACCAGTCTGATTATTCTTCGGGAGCGGGTGAAGTTGAAGTTGACCATCTGCTGAGCCAGGTCGGAGTGCATGTCGTAAAGATTAGGTATTCTGAAGATTCGGGAGAAGATGACCCCCATAATTCCCGCTTCCTCATGAGTGTGGATGAAGTCATAATGATTTCGACAAAGAAGAAAGAGAGACTTGAAGAAGAGAAAGAAATTAAGGGGTAATTTTGCCCAAGAAGGACCAATCTTGACTCCTTTGATCCCCGGTGGCCTGAAAGAGCGGAAAATGCGGAGGTTAGGTATCTCCCTATCCTCCCCGAAAGGGTAGGTAGCCAGGTCGATGTGATACCCAAGCTCCGAGAGCGCTTTTATCCGATAGTATTCGCTGAAGGGGGTTCCACGTGGCTGGAAGAAGGGCTCCGGGGCAATCATCAATATTTTCATGTCTCTGCTACCTGCTACTGGCTGATCCATGGGATAAAAGCTTTTGAAGCTTGACCTTTATAAAGGTTTTAAACATAGTCAGATATCGCTTAAAATCGCTATAAGTGCGGATGCTTCGAATAGCCCTGGGTATCTTGCTCAGAATTCTATATCGCTGCCCCTCAGCCCATTCGAACATCAGCTTGCTAAGGTATTCCCAGGAGAGTTTATCCACAAAGATGGGGACATTTCCCTGAGCCGAAGGAAGGGTAATCACCCCTTGCTGGTCTCTCTTAGCCCAGGAGAAGTCAGAGCGGAGAAGCCCCTTTTCTTTGGCGGTTTCTTCTAAGCGGGTTCCGGGGTAGATATGAAGCAAGCTCAGGCTTATGTCGCTTTGAGCAGGCCAGTTCCTTATCATCTCCATAGTCTGCTCTATGTCCTCCTCAGTCTCTTCGGGATGAGAGAAGATAAAAAAGGGATTGGTCTTAATCCCCAGCTCATCGCACCAGCGGGTTACCGCCCTAACCTGCTGGAGGGAGATCTTTTTGCCGATGACATCGTCGATAATCCGCTGGGAGCCCGATTCCACTCCGAAGGCGACACAGTAACAGCCCGACTCTTTCATCTTTTGCAGCAGCTCTTTGTCCACGGTGTCCACCCGAATCTCGCAGAACCAGCTGAGGTCGAGCTTTGCTTCTATTAGCCCTTGGCATATGTCCCAGACCCTTTGACGGTTGGTGGTGAAAGTATCGTCAAAGAACCAGATTCCCTTAACCCCGTAATTTTCAACCAGCTGTCTGATTTCTCGGAGGACATTCTCTGGGGAGCGAGCCCGGAATCGCCGACCCCAGCTGTTCTGGGTGGCACAGAAATTACAGGAAAAGGGGCAGCCTCGGCTGGTTACGAGGTTGGCATGTTTAACCTTGCCTTTTTCGGGCACTTCAAGGATAAAGTTGTATTTGTCCCAGGGCATCAGGTGCCAGGCAGGGAAGGGGAGGGAGTCCAGGTTTTCAATGAAAGGGCGGCGTGGGTTGTTCTTGACCTCTCCGTTCCTACGATAGCTGAGCCCCAGAACCCCACTGTAATCCTTTCCCTTCTCCAGGCAGTAAGCCAGCTCTGCAATGGTGGCTTCACCTTCTCCGCGGACCACCAGGTCGAGGGCGGGGATGTTCTCCAGGGTGTTAGTCGCCGTGGGGGTAACATGGGGTCCACCCGCTACGGTGGTTACCTGGGGGAAGGCTTTTTTGACCTGCTCTATGAGCTGGAAGGCTTCAA